>JBDNJO010000017.1:0-7728 GCA_041687715.1 Candidatus Nanopelagicales bacterium | reverse complement strand
GGCAGCATAATAAATGCGATTCCAATTAAGCCACCAATAATTCCAGCAAGCGAAATTAGTTTTGGTCTATCGCGATCCAACGTGCGAAATAGCGCAGTCCAGATTGGCATCGCGGCCACAATCAGCGAGGCTACACCGATTGGAACAACTCTTGTTGCCAATGACATCGTGCCAAGTCCAACACCAAGCATCAGAACACCAAGAAATATCGAGCTGGCTAGTTGACTTCTAGTCAAGTGTAAAGATTGCCAGCCGTTACGCAGACCAAGAAACAAAATCAAAAGTGCGCTTGCTGCAACGAATCGAAACGACATAGATAGCAACGGCGGCATCGTTTCGATGGTGAGCGCAATGCCAATGTATGTTGTACCCCACGCCAGATACATAACACCAAGACCAAGCGCAACTTTGGTTTTTAGCGAGGAATTCACATGCACCAGACTATTCCTCGCGTATGCGACTTAGCGCATTGCAGCGTGACTAGGACAGCGCAGATTTAACAGCAGCAGCTACTTGCGTGCCATCAGCGCGGCCAGCGACCTGCGGCGATACAAGTTTCATAACTGCGCCCATGGCACTTGGACCACTTGTACCATCACCAGCGGCTTGCAGAACTGCAGCAGCAATAATTTCGGCTAATTGTGAATCTGAAAGTGCTGCAGGTAGATAACCCTGAATGATTTTTAATTCAGCCCGTTCTTTGTCGCCCAGTTCCGGACGCTTCGCGTCATCGTAAGCAGTCGCCGCTTCTTTGCGCTTCTTAGCTTCCCGATTTAGAACCGTAATGTAATCCTGCTCAGTAAGCACTCGAGCTTCTTTGCCAGCAACTTCTTCATTAGTAATGGCAGCAAGCACCATTCGAAGAGTGCCAGAAGTCAGTGAATCTTTTGTGCGAATTGAAACCGTTAGATCTAGGTGAAGCTGTTCCTTCAATGTGGTCATGACTACATCTTGTCAGATGTGGTCATTTCCTTAACTAAGGCACAGGCGTGGTACCTGCTGCAGGATCAACTACTGGAATAGCAGGATTAGGAATAACTGCGCCAGTAAGCGGATCAATAATCAAGGTGCCATCAGCGAGACCTTTTTCATTTTGCTTAGCAAGTTTTTCAGTTTCACAATCGAGCAGAGCTTGCTCTTTTAAGCCCCCACACACATCTTTAGAAATCGAAATTTGGTTTCCAAAACCACCGGCATTTAGTCCACCAAGTGTTGTTAAATTCCAAGGTGTTTTTGGCGTGCCTTCTAAGGCTCCAATGAGTGAGTCACGCCAAATCGGACCAGGCATTGTTGAACCGAAAACTTGCGAGTAGTAGCGGCCACCAATGTTGATGTTCTTCATTGGATATTTCTGCCCGCCCCGTGGATCGCCAACCCAAACTGAAGCAGCCATATCTGGGGTGTAACCAACGAACCAGACGGCAGCTGAACCATCGGTAGTTCCGGTTTTGCCTGCAGCAGCACGCCCAATGTCCATAGCGCGACCTGTGCGACCTGGGATTGGTCCATCAATTACGCCTGCCAATACTGCAGTTGTACTGTCAGCGACCTGCATGTCAATGGTTCGTTTGCAATCAGCACTTGGCACAGCGAGTTCAGCCCCATAGCGATCAGTGATTTTTGAAATTGCAATCGACGAACAATGCACACCGTGGGCAGCAAAAGTAGCCATACCTTCAGTCATATCTAATGTTGTTACGTCAAAGCAGCCAAGTGTGAAACATGGAAACTTTTCAAATTCTTGTCCGTTACCTTGCTTAACGCCAGCAGCGGTAGCGATATCAATTGGATCGCAAAGCCCAAGTTTTTCTTCCAGTCCAACGAAATAAGTATTAACGGAAAACGCTGCAGCGCTCAAGATATCAAACGCGCCAGATGCCGTTGAGTTCTGCACTTCATACGGCGCAAATTTGTCACCAGTTTCGCATTCCACAAAATCCTTAAACTCCTTTTTCTCAGGAGCACTTATTACTTCGAATGGATCCCAACCCTGTTTAAATGCAGCAGCGATAGTAAATGCCTTAAATGTCGAGCCAGCCTGGAAACCTACTGTGCCATTTGAGTCAACAGGAGTGTTGTAGTTAACCGTCGTGTAACCAGCACCACTTCGACCCCATTTACGATTTTGCGCCATCGCGGTAATCTCGCCAGTGCCTGGCCGAATCATAGTGATAGCTGCGGCCTTGCCACTTGGATCATCAAATGGAATTTTTTCATCCACGGCAGCCTGTGAAGATTTTTGTGCTTTTGGATCCATTGTGGTCTTAATGGTCAATCCACCAAGATTCAATACAGTTTCGCGAACCTCAGGAGTGTCACCAAAAATTGGATCATTTCGTAAAACTGTTAAAACGTAATCACAAAAAAATGGCGCAGCGGAGGTAGTGCAACCATTGGGAAGTTCCGTTGGATTCAAGTCCAAACTCACGGGAACCGCAATAGCGACCTCGGACTGTTCCTGGGAGATGAAACCAGAATTCACCATGGCACGTAAAACTAAATCACGTCGTGCTTGGGCGCGCTCTGGATATTGCGTTGGATCAAAACGTGATGGGTTTTGCACTAGTCCAGCTAATGTCGCAGCTTGGGTCAACGTTAATTCATTAGCACTTTTTGAGAAATATCTTTGTGATGCGATCTCAACGCCGTACGAGCCAGCGCCAAAGTAAGCAATGTTCAAATAACCAGCAAGAATTTCTTTTTTAGTAAGTTTGTTTTCAAGGCCAATTGCATATCGCGCCTCACGCAATTTGCGATTAATGGAAACCTCAGTTGCAGCTTGCTGCTCTTCTTTAGTTGTTGCGGCGGTTAGCAAAATCTGTTTTACGTATTGCTGCGTGATGGTTGAGCCACCCTGAACTTGACCACCCGAACCAGTTGATATGGAGGCTCTTATAGTTGCGCGAAAATCAACACCAGCATGATTGAAAAACCGCTGATCTTCAATGGCAATAACTGCCTGTTGCATCAATGGAGAAATTTCCTCGAGTGGGACTTCAATTCGATTCTGGGCGTAGAGCACGGCCAGAACGTCACCTTTTGCGTCCAAGATCGTGTTTTGCTGTGGCAATGGCACTTGGGTTAAATCATCGGGCAAACTAGTGAAGGCTTGCGCGCTATTTCTAGAAGCCAGTCCAACTCCGCCAGCAACTGGTAAAACTATGAGCGCAGTGACGACGCCAGCAAGCGCGATAAAAGAAATCATTTTTGTCAATAGACCAAAACGACTAAGTTCGGCGGCTCCGCGATTATTTCCCATAACAACTCAATGTTAACTCGCTCAATTAGTTATCTGTAACACGGATAAAACCGTTTGATAACAGTTAGATATCAGTGCCAAAAAAATTCCTGCCCGGGTATTGACATGAGCGGCGAATACCCCCGATAGTTAACCAATCGGTATTTAATTTATTATTTTACAAAGGTTAATTCGATGGACGTAGATTCAAGTATGTGGGGATTCGAATCGTAAATGTGGAACGCTGAATGGAGCCGCAGCGCGGCTTGTCGAGACACAGATCCAGACTTATTGTTTGCTCAAGGAGCAGCGCAAAATCGTGTGAAGGTCATTTGTGCTGGTTGCTCCGTCAAGACTGAGTGCCTAGCTGATGCCTTAGATAATGGAATCGAATTCGGCGTTTGGGGTGGTATGACTGAGCGGGAACGTCGCGCACTGTTACGCCGTCGCTCAAATGTAAGTTCGTGGCGTGAACTCTTAATGAATGCCCGCCAGGACTATGACCGCCTGGATCCAGTGGCATTTGTTCACGGCGCCTGAATCCAACATTTTTTGTTAGCCAGTAACTGTCGTATGCTCTAAATATGACTAAATGGGAATATTTAACGGCGCCCGTGCTGGTGCACAACACAAAAGCAATTCTTGATAATTTTGGACTTGACGGCTGGGAGCTAGTCGCAATTGTTCCTGGTATGAATACTGAAAATCTTGTGGCTTACTTCAAGCGACCAAAGGATTAAGGAAAATAATGAGTGTTGTTGAGGATCGCTTAAGTGCTCTAGGAATTTCAATTCCAGATGTTGTACCGCCACTAGCTTCATATGTACCTGCAGCCCGCACTGGAAATCTCGTTTTCACCTCGGGTCAACTACCATTTGTTGCTGGTGAACTAATTGCAACAGGTTTGTTAGGTAAAGATGTTGACGAAGAGACTGCAAGTAAATGCGCCGCGCAATGCGCAGTCAATGCAATTGCTGCCGTCAAATCTTTAATCGGCGACTTGGACAAAGTCGTTCGAGTGGTAAAAGTTGTTGGGTTTGTGGCAAGCACTCCAGAATTTACTAAGCAGCCCGTTGTAATAAACGGTGCAAGTGATTTATTTATCCAAGCTTTCGGCGATGCTGGTAAGCATGCACGCTCTGCAGTTGGCGTAGCTTCTTTGCCACTAAATACCCCCGTAGAAGTCGAAGTAATCGTGGAAGTCCGCGACTAATTCGTTTCAAGTGGTGTTAGCACTGCTAGCGAAGTAAGACCTGAACAAACAAGAAGGAGAGCGCCGTGATTGATAAGAATCTGCAAAAAACTCCGCTCTTTTCTGCCCTTGATGAAGAAGATGCACTTGCACTACAAAAATCAATGGTCCCGCAAGTTATCAAGCGGGGAAACACGCTTTTTCAAGAGGGTGACGCAGGTGATCGCCTTTACGTCGTGACTGAAGGCAAAATTAAATTAAGTCATGCCTCAGGTGATGGGCGGGAATCTTTGCTGATGGTGCTTGGGCCAGGAGATATGTTTGGCGAACTTTCCTTGTTTGATCCAGGACCACGAACAGCTACGGCGATTGCAGTAACTGATTCTGGGGTTCTAGGACTTGGAAATACAGACTTAAATCCTTGGCTAGCTGGTCGACCAGAAGTAGCTCAGAAATTGTTACAAGCTTTAGCGCATCGTTTGCGCAGAACAAATGAAGCAATGTCAGATTTAGTTTTTGCTGATGTTCCAGGTCGAGTTGCAAAGGCACTGCTAGATCTTGGTGAAAAATTTGGTGCTAAAACTGAAGCTGGAATTTATGTAAATCACGATCTAACTCAAGAAGAGCTTGCCCAGCTAGTCGGCGCATCAAGAGAAACAGTCAATAAAGCTTTAGCTGACTTTGTAAGTCGCGGTTGGTTGAAATTGGAAACTCGCTCAGTAGAACTCCTTGACCTCGAACGCCTTTCAAAACGCGCTCGATAACGCAGCACTTAGTCTTAAGTAATGGCAACGCGGGAATCCAAGAAAGCACTCAAAGCTCGCGCTCAAGAAATAGATGAAAAATTAATGGACATGTTTCCTGATGCGAAATGCGAATTAGATTATAAAAATCCATTACAACTTTTAGTTGCCACTGTTCTATCAGCGCAATGCACTGACAAGCGCGTAAACATGGTTACTCCAGTTTTGTTCAAAAATTATCCAACAGTCACAGATATCGCAGCAGCGCCGCTTGAGGCAATTGAAGAAATTATTAAATCCACTGGGTTTTATCACAATAAAGCTATATCAATTAAGGGATTAGCAGCAAGAATTATTGAGCACTTTAATGGCGAAGTACCAAACTCACTTGCTGATCTTGTAACTTTGCCAGGTGTTGGACGCAAAACTGCAAACGTAGTTTTAGGAAATGCGTTCAACATCCCAGGTGTGACTGTTGATACGCATGTCGGAAGAACATCGCGTCGACTTGGGTGGACGAAAAACACTGATCCAGTAAAAGTGGAATTCGACATTATGGAAATTTTTCCGCCACAAGATTGGACAATGTTGAATCACCGGTTAATTTTTCTGGGTCGCCGAGTTTGTCATTCCCGAAAACCTGCCTGCGGCGCATGCGAACTTGCAGGCCTGTGCCCATCATTTGGCGAAGGTCCAAAAGATCCAATTGAAGCTGCAAAGCTAGTTAAGTCAGGTGCCTAACATGGCAACTCCAGAATGGCTAAACACGCTTATTGAAAGGGCGCCACACTTAATCCCAAGTGACTTATCCCGACATGAAGTTCCCGATGAAAGTACACGTGAAGCTGCAGTACTTGTGTTGTTTGGCCCGCGTGAGGATTTTGGTGAAGTAGTAATTATCGAACGCGCATCACACTTGAAAGCCCATCCTGGCCAACCTGCTTTTCCAGGTGGTCGCGTAGAAGAAGGCGACTCTTCGCTAGCGCAAACCGCACTTCGCGAAGCACGCGAAGAAATTGGGTTGGACCCAAATAGCGTGGAAGTTTTGGGCGAGCTTCCTCAGCTTTGGATTCCGCCTTCGAATTTCAAAGTCACCCCTGTTTTGGCATGGTGGCACACACCGCATGAACTCACTGACATTGACTCCAACGAAGTTCAAGCAGTCCATCGCATTGCTCTAACTGATCTAATTAATCCAGTAAATCGAATGCGGGTTCGCCACATGAATGGTTCATTTGGACCGGGCTTCACTGTTGAGTCAATGCTCATCTGGGGATTTACTGGGGGGCTAATTTCGCGGCTAATGGATATCGCTGGCTGGGCTACTGCTTGGGATGAATCAAAAATTATGGAGCTTCCGGCGCCTGCGCCTAACACGGAAGTAACAAGTTGAATCCACTTTATTTAGATATTATTTTGCTTGCTCTTGGAATCTTTATTGTAAGTTCGGGTTGGCGACGTGGCTTAATTGTAAGTGCACTTTCTCTTCTTGGATTATTTGCAGGTGCGTGGCTCGGACGATCTCTAATCGAAATTGTTACTGGCGCTTCAACGACTTCATCATTTAGCCGAACGGCGCTAAGTGCGGCTGCACTTTTTCTTGGAATGGGATTCGGTAGTGCGCTAGGTGGCTTTATCGGAAATCGAATTCGAAATATTTTTAGTTGGTCACCAATGCGCCTACTAGACAATGCGACGGGCGCGGCGGTATCGATTTGTGCCTGGTCAATTGTTGCTTGGTTTATGGCCACAACTTTATTAGCGGCACCGATGTCGTCACTTACAAACATGCTCAACGAATCAAAAGTGATCGTTGCACTTGATCAATACATGCCAGTGCAAGTTCGCGACGGTGTTGAATCTGTAAGAATTTACGTTTCTAACTCTGATCTGCCAAGCAGTATTAGCGAAGTACTTTTAGCGCCACCTGTTGAACCGCCCGATGTCACAACAACTGCAGAGCCAGCAATTGCTGCTGCTTTGGACTCTGTAGTAAAAGTTGAGGGAACGTCCATTGAATGCAACACCCGGCTATCTGGGTCAGGTTTTGTTGTGGGACAAGATTTGATAATCACTAATGCGCACGTAATTGCTGGCATCACAAACCCAACAGTCCGCGTTAAAGGTAAAGGTAAAGCATTTGAAGGTTCAGTCATTTACTTTGATCCAGCGAATGACGTTGCACTGATTAGTGTCTCCGATTTTCCAGCAGTGGCTCTGCGTATCAGCGAACCTTTAATTAGAGGAGATGCTGCCGTGGTGGCAGCTTTCCCAGGCGGGGGACCACTTGCATTGATTCCTGCCCGAGTAAGAAGTGTTTCAGAAACTTCCGGTACCGATATCTATGGCAAGAACCCTGTTACGCGGGAAATCTACGCACTATCTGCAGACATAAAACAAGGTGATTCAGGCGCCCCGATGCTTGCATTAGATGGCAGCGTTGCTGGTCTGATTTTCGCTTCTTCCGCGATCGATGATCAAACGGGCTATGCCCTAACGGCTAAGCAGTTCATGGTTGCGGTTGGTGGCTCGAATTCACAAATGCCAGCTGTTAG
>JBDNJO010000016.1:0-9307 GCA_041687715.1 Candidatus Nanopelagicales bacterium | reverse complement strand
TTATTCGTATCGTATCCAGGTTGCCTTCAAACCAGTGTATTTATCAAGTGCATGTAGCGATAGATCTCGGCCAAATCCCGACTGTTTAAAGCCCCCAAACGGAATGTTCATTCCGAGCGCATCAACGGTATTTACCGAAACAGTGCCCGCATGCAAGGCATCGGATACCCGATGCGCCCGGCTCAAATTAGCAGTCCAAACTGAGGCAGCCAGACCATAGATACTGTCATTCGCTATAGATATTGCTTCAGCTTCAGTGACAAAAGGAATTATTGAAAGTACCGGACCAAAAATCTCATCGGTTGCAATCGAACTCGAAGTTGCTACGCCAGTAAAAATAGTCGGTTCTAAGTAGCAATCTGAACCGTCAATAGTTAACCGTGACCCGCCGTGACTTAATTTTGCAGAATTCTTCCCGCTTTCAATAAAGCCAGCAACTCTTCCAGCTTGGTTGCTATCAACAAGTGGCCCCATGGTGGTTGTTGGATCCAAGGGATTACCTAAAGTTATTTTTTTAGCTTGCGCAATTATTAGCTCCGTAAATTGTTCCGAAATACTTTGTTCGACTAATAGGCGCGAATTGGCTGAACAGACTTCACCTTGATTAAAGAAAATTGCCCGAGCTGCAAATTCTGCTGCCTCTTCAAGGTTGGCAGTATCGGCGAAAACTAAGTTTGGACTCTTGCCGCCACACTCAAGCCAGACCTGTTTCATATTTGATTCTCCGGAGTACTTCATAAAGTACTTACCAACTTGGGTCGATCCAGTGAAAGTCAAGACATCAATATCATTGTGTAATCCAACAGCAGAGCCAGTTGTTTCGCCTTGCCCAGTCACTACATTTAAGGTGCCTTCGGGCATTCCAGCTTCTAATGCCAGCTCAGCTAATCGCAATGAAGATAGCGGAGACTGCTCGGCTGGCTTAAGTACCACAGTGTTGCCAGCAGCAAGTGCTGGAGCAAGTTTCCAAATCGCCATTTCAAGTGGATAGTTCCATGGCACTACCGCGCCAACTACGCCAAGTGGAACGCGTCGAACTAAGGCAACATTCCCTGGATCAGTTACTGGGATTTCGCCAGTAACTTTATCGATAGCTTCTGCGTAGAAATTTGATATTGCAGCTGACCCTGGGATGTCAATTGTTGTTGCATCTGAAATTGGTTTACCCATGTCCAAGACATCCAATAATGCAAGTTCGTCAGCGTTAGTAAGAATTAAATCTGAAAGTTTATGGAGTGCACCTTTTCTTGCACCGGGTGTCATTTTGGACCAACCGGCATCAAAAGCTTTGCGGGAACCTTCGACCGCTGAATTTACTTCCCGCTGGCCGCACTCAGAAACTTCAGTTAAAGATTTAGCCGTAACTGGACTTATGTTAGGAGAAGTTTTTTCAGTGGCAATGCGTTTGCCATTTATTACTGCGCGCCCATCAAAACTCAGGGCAGCAGCAGCACTTTCCAATTCCTGTCTTGATTTCATGATTTCCTCAACTCCCATACCGTCACTCAATCTTGCCACCATAAAACCCACCATTCAGGAGAACCAGTTGGATTATTAAGGGCGTGAATATTGTTTTACGTATTTCCGCAGATCTGGGTCACCCGCGATTTGAGCGAGCGTCATTGCCATTGCGGTGGCTGCATCAAGAACAGCTTGGTCTGCGTCCTTGGTAATGCAAGCTGCCGCAAATTCACGCTGATGATTAACGGCAGCGCCACTGTTTACCCCGATGTAAGGGTGGATACTTGCAATTACTTTTGAGATATTTCCTAAGTCAGTGCTCGCACGATTCATTTTGATTCGGGGATCACTATCATCAAATACTCGACCAATGGCTTGCGCATTTGCTTTGTAGATGTCGTTTAAATTGGGGTGATTTGTGAATTCCGAATACGGCGCGCTCTCATCATGAATTTCTAGCGTGCAACCAGTTGCAAGTGCGCCAGCTTCAAAACACTTGGCCACTCGTTCGAAAGTTTCTTCCATAAGTTTTGTCGAAGTGGCTCTGATGTACCAGCGGCCCTGCGTTACTTCGGGAATGGCGTTAGGCGCTTCGCCACCATGAGTCATTACACCGTGAACTCGAACTGTGCTGGGAAGTTGTTGCCTTAGTAAACCAATAGCAACCTGAGCAACTGTAAATGCATCCGCTGCGTTTATGCCTTGCTCTGGATATGCCGCAGCGTGCGATGCCTTACCCGAATATTTAACAGCAATATGGCGCACTGCAAATGGTTCAGCGAACGAAACATCAACGGGTCCAGGGTGTACCAGTGCTGCAATGTCGATGCCATCAAAGGCACCACGCTCAAGCATCACAATTTTCCCACCACCACCCTCTTCAGCTGGCGTTCCCAAAACTACGACTTTGATTTTTAATTCTTCCGCAACACTTGCAAGTGCTAGCGCAGCGCCAACTGAAGACGATGCAATTATGTTGTGGCCGCAGGCGTGCCCTAATCCAGGCAATGCGTCATACTCAGCGCAAAGTGCGACAGTGAAATCACCACTTCCAAACTCTGCGCGAAACGCTGTTGGTAATCCAGAGACTTGTTCGACAACATCGAATCCGTTATCCCGCAATACATTTGCAACTGCTGCTGCACTTTCAAACTCTTGCCAAGCGGTCTCTGGGTGCGCATGTAACCAGTGGCTCAATTGCAAAAGTGGCGCGTTTACCTTTGCTACTCGACTTTGAATTTTGCTATTTATTTCATTCATGATTACTCGTCTCCAGGAACGCCGTAAGAGGGTGCCATATTTGGATTTAACGCACGGGTTACATAGTCAACTGCTTGCGGGGCCCACACTTGATAAATTTCTCGCAGTTTTAAAATCGGATTCGGATCCCAATCAACTCGCAAATTTGTACTGGGCCAAGCAACATCCGTTGCAACTAATACTGCAGCAGAGTGAACGGGACCGGCCTCGCCACCAGCTGCTTGGCCAGCTTCAAGACAACATAGCAACCTATCAGCTAATTCTTTTTCATTGTTCGCATTAAATGAATCGACCATTGCCTGAATGACGCCATCGTTTGCCAGCATATTTCCAGCTGCCGCAACATTACGACTAGTTACCTCAGCAGTTATCCCAAGGGATTTTTCTCCAGAAAATACCGCAGCATAACCGGCACTATCTACAACTGTTAACTGTCTAAATTCGCGATGCGTGGCAGTCGAACTAATGAAATCAAGGGCAACTTTTGCATCATGCCCACTTTCCAGTGCATCGAGAAGTGCAGGGCCAAGTCTTGGGTCAGTAACATTTTGGCTGGAAACTGCGCCAACACCCGCTCTAACGTTTGGGCAACGGGAACCAACGGCCGGACTGGAACTACTGATTGCAACACCAAATGCGCCAGTGCGTTCGCAGCGCGCAGCAATACTAATTGTCATAAGTAAGTATCAGTCGCGGGAATCTGGAATAACGGCAGTCACGTCAATTTCAACTAACCACTCTGGGCGCGCAAGTGCGGTAACCACAATCCCTGTTGAGACGTAGTGCACGCCCTTTAGCCACTTACCCATAACTTGGTAAACGGGTTCACGATAACGAATGTCCACAAGGTAGATGGTGATCTTCGTAATGTCACCAAGTTCTGAACCAGATTCGTCCAGCAACATTTTGATGTTTGCCATAGCTTGTTCAGCTTGGGCAGCAACATCTCCGATTCCAACAGAGGCCCGAGTATCTAGATCCTGACCTATTTGCCCACGTAGGTAAATCGTGTTGCCTGCCACCACTGCTTGAGCTAAGTCATTATCCAGATTTTGCTCGGGATAAGTTTCCTTGGTATTAAAGGGCCTTATTCGCTTGTGTGTCATTTATATCCTTTGGTAATTAAAAGCAAGTACTTACGCCTTAACTCTTGCCTAAACGTTAGCGGTTATTGAACTGCTCTCGCAGTACCTTGATAAGTAAGGTAACTTCGTTGAATTTGAATCTGTTCCGAAACATATTTAGCGTCATGCCATACCCCCCAAATAAATGCTGATCCACGGCGCGACAACCATGGTTGGCCAAGGAAATATATTCCTGGCTCACTTGAAACCCCGCGCTGGTGTTGTGGTTTCCCAGCTTCTGTCAGCGCAGCATCAACTTGCAGCCAGCTGTAATCAACGGAGTAACCAGTGGCCCAAAGAATTGTTGTGATACCGGCAGCAACTAGATCAAGTTCCAAAATTGGGTTCAATGCTAACTCGGGCATGGGCCCAAGAATGTGAGCCTCTGGTTCCAATGGCAGGTCAAGTCCATTTCTAGCAACGAATGAATCTGCTTCTTTGAGAACTGATAGAAAATTAGTATCACCTCGTGCAATGTTGTTTTCGAGGTCTGAGGCAAATCCCATGACCCCATCGTTGAATGATTGCGTTAAACCAAGAAGCATAATTCCGTTTGCAGCCAAGTTTCGAAAGTCGACAGTTTTACCGCCATCTTTTCCACTGACTGCGATCGTGACATGCTCAGCTCCAGCTGGTGGGGTAGTGGCATCCCATTTACCAAGTACCCCAAGCCACCAAACATTGTCGCGTCCACGATATCTACGAGGTGGTCGATCGTGTTCACCTACGGATAAGTAAACCTGGCGACCGGAACCTTGAATGTCATCAGCAATCTGCACACCAGAAGATCCAGCGCCAACCACTAAAACATTCCCCGCTGGTAGTTGCTGCGGATTGTGGTAATCACTGGAGTGAAGCTGATGAAAGCTCGTACCGCTTGGAACGACAGGAGGGATGGCTGGTTTTTGAAAGGGACCAGTGGCTACAACAACATATTTTGCAGCAATCGTGCCGGTTGTGGTTTCAACTGTGAATCCAGAATGCGCAGAATTTTTAGTAACGGACTTTACTTCGACACCAGATCTAATTGGCATTTCGAATTTTTCAGCGTAGGCAACGAAGTAAGCAACAACATCATCTTTGGCAACGAAGGCATCTGGATCGTAGCCAGAAAATTCCAAGTTAGGAAACCTATCGTGCCATGCTGGGCCATTTGCAACTAGTGAATCCCAGCGCTCTGTCCGCCAACGTTCTGCAATGCGATCGCGCTCTAAAACTATGTGAGGCACTCCAGCTGTAGTTAAGTGCTCACTCATTGCAATTCCAGCTTGTCCGGCGCCAACCACTACAACTTCGGTTTCCTCAACAAGCCTGGCTTGATTTGGCACTATTTCCTCCGGCACTAGGTTCTGCCCCAACTTTACTGCTGTCGCTATCGCTGGGTAACCCAGTAATAGCGACATTTACTGCCCAGAAGGAATAGATGTTTAAAAGAAAAAATGGGCCGCACCAATTGGTGCGGCCCATTTTTCAGTAGTTAGTTATCACTGACTATCTAGCCATGAAGTGAATACCTGGGTGTAAAGTCCCCGTGCTTCTTCGCCACAGTTTGGAACTGCACTAAGTAATGATGCGAATTCCGCTGGAACAATTACAGCAGGATCACCCTTAAGTTCATCACTCATTAAATCCGAAGTACCTAAAATGGCATTGTTGTAACCAGAGAAGTTACTTGCAGCTGCCATATTGGCTGGATCCATCAACCAGTTCATGAAGATCTTGGCATTATCCAAGTTGGGTGCACCAACTGGAATCGCCATGTGATCTGACCAGAAGTTTAGGCCTTCACTTGGGTAAATGAAGATGATGTCTGGATTTTCCATCTTCATGCGATGGGTATCACCATTCCAAGAGGTGCGAATGGACACCTGACCAGTAATCATGCGTTCGTTGCCACCATCGTTATCAATCACGTCTGGCTTAAATCCAGCAAGTAATTCTTCTGCAGCAATGTACTTTGCGGTATCTGTCGTGCAAAGATCCGTTGCTGGTACGCCAGTTGCGCGAAGCGCTGCCGAAACAATCTCTACTTGATCCTTCATAGCATTGACCTTGTCAAAGTTTCCAGTGAATAGATCTTTCCAAGATTTAATGTTTGCACACTCTGGCTCAAGCTTGGTATTGCAAGCGATACCGGTTGTGCCGTACATGTAAGGCGCGGTGTACTGGCGACCTGGATCAAAGTACACATCCATAAATTCTGGGGCTATAAATTTTCCATTAGGAAAGGATGCAACATCAACATTTTGCAATATGCCTAGTTCAATCATCTGCTGGACCATGTAATCCGAAGGCATGATGATGTCATAGCCAGTCGCACCAGACTGAAGTTTGGCAAGCAAAGTTTCATTGCTGTCAAAAGTGTCAAGAATAACTTCAATGCCTGTTTCAGCAGTGAATTTTTCCAGCAGTGCAGGATCGATGTAATCTGTCCAATTGTAAATATTCACCACTCCAGTGCCAGAAGTTGGGAATTCTCCTGCAGCAGCTGGGGCAGAAGGCGCATCTTGCGTGGCAGTAGTTTCGCCACCACAAGCGGAAAGGAATAACGCGCCGGCGGCCAACATGGCTGCATAAGACGCTTTACGTTTATTTTTTATAATCATGAGTCTCCTCTAGAGATTGGGACTTTATGTGTTTTTGCTTAACTAAAGAATGCCACACGAATTCGATGTTTTTGCTGAATATTTCTCAATTGATTCGCAAATAATCGCGTTTTGGATAACAGATAAATAACAAGAGCCCCTCAGTTGCCTGCGGGGCTCTTGTTATTAGGCGTACCTAATGGGAATTGCTAGCCAATTATTGGCTGTCTTGCCATGTTGTGAACACCTGGGTGTAAAGTTCGCGAGCTTCTTCGCCACAGTTTGGAAGTGG
This sequence comes from Candidatus Nanopelagicales bacterium, assembly GCA_041687715.1. GTDB lineage: Bacteria > Actinomycetota > Actinomycetes > S36-B12 > UBA5976 > UBA5976. The sequence goes on along the minus strand of JBDNJO010000016.1, from coordinate 2,585 downwards.
TGAAAGAAGCGCAACTTTGTCAGCAGGTACTACTACAGCAGGGTCAGACTTTAGGGCATCATCCATAAATGCATCTGAACCCTTAATGCCATTGTCGTAACCTGAGAAGTTACTTGCAGTTCCAGCATTCTTAGGATCCATCAACCAGTTGATGAAGATCTTTGCGTTATCCAAGTTAGGCGCTCCAACAGGAACCACTAAATTATCAGCCCAAAGATTTAGACCCTCGGTTGGATAAATGAACTGAACATCCGGATTTTCAACGGTCATGCGGTGAGTTGAACCATTCCAAGCATGACGAACATTGCTTGTTCCAGCTGTAACTCGCTCAATACCGCCGTCTGATTCGATTACAGCTGGCTTAAATCCAGCAAGTAATTCTTCAGCAGCAATGTACTTTGCAGTGTCAGTTGTGCAGAGGTCATCCCCAGCTACACCTGTAGCGCGGAGCGCAGCAGATACAACTTCAACTTGATCCTTCAGGGAGTCCATTTTTGGAAGACCCGAGGTGAAGTAATCTTTCCAAGACTTTATGTTTTCGCAACCTGGTTCAGCAGCGAAGTTACATGCAATTCCGGTTGTACCGTAATGCCATGGAGCTGAGTAGCTTCGACCTGGATCCCAGTAAACATCAACTAAGTTGTCTTTGATGTTGCCAGCATTTGGAAAAGTATTTACTCCAATGTTTTGTAGCAGTCCAAGATCAACCATCTGGGCCACCATGTAGTCAGAAGGCACAAGTACGTCATAACCAACCGCGCCAGCCTGAATTTTTGCTAAAAGTGTTTCATTGCTGTCGAAAGTATCAAGAATTACTTCGATACCTGTTTCAGCAGTGAATGCTTTTAGTTGCTCTGGATCGATGTAATCGGTCCAGTTATATAGGTTTACTACGCCAGATCCTGATGTTGGAAATGCTCCCGCTTCAGCAGTTGCTGCCGCTTCGCCGCCACCGGCTGTGCTTTCGCCGCCGCATGCCGACAGTAGCAATGCACTTGCGGTAGCAAGCGCAGCCACATAGGAAGCGCGACGCTTCTTGTTGCTAACCATTCTTATCTCCTTTTTCGTTGGATCAAATACGATCCGATTAGCACGCTGCCCGAGAAGAGCAAAAGCAACGTGGAAATCGCATTGACTTCAGGCGTTACTGTTGAGCGGATCATGCCAAAAATGTAAACCGGCAATGTTGTGGCACCAGGGCCAGCAACAAAGAACGAGGTAATGAAGTCATCAATTGAAATAGCAAATGCCAATAATGCGCCTGCAAAAATCGCCGGGGCTAGCAAGGGAAGCGTGATTCTGCGCAAAATTTGTCTTTCATTCGCGCCAAGGTCGGACGCGGCTTCAAACGGCGCCATATCCAATTGACTTAAGCGCGCTCGAATTGGAAGCAGCGCAAATGGGATGCAGAACGCGGTGTGGGCAACCATCAAACCGATTTTTCCAAGTGGTACGCCAACTGCAATAAACAATCCAAGTGTGCCAACGGCTAAAACAATTTCAGCAATAATTAATGGCGCACCGATCAAGGCAATGGCCACAGCTTTGCCAGCTCGTTTCATTCGCAATAATCCAAGTGCGGCCATAACTGCCAAGGTGGTTGACAAAAGAGTTGCAACAAATCCAACTTGAAGTGAATTCTTCAGTGCGCGTTGAATATCATTATTCTCAAAGACCCTGAAGTACCATCTAACGGAAAAGCTCTCCCAAACTGCGCCAATTCGACTTGAATTAAAAGAATAAATAACTACATAAAGTAGTGGGCTGTACAGAAAGAAAAGTACGAACCAGGCAGTTGGATTAAACCCAGGAAAGTTTCGTAAATTTATAAGCTTGCGTCGCTTAGTTGTTGGCAACTTTGTGATCGTCATACTAATTCCACCTTGTCACCGCGGCGCTGGGAAATACCTTGAATGACTAAAACAAACAGCAGGGTCAACATAATCAATAACACTGCAAGTGCGCTACCAAATGGCCAATTTCGAGCTTGCCCAAAATTGTTCGCAATGACATTGGCAACCATGTTTGTCTTGCCACCACCGAGCATGTCTGATTGCAGGAATGAACCGAGTGCGGGAATGAAAACTAAAGCAATGCCAGAAATAACACCAGGTCTAATTGCTGGTAAAACTATTCTTCTAACAACAGTTAACTTCTTTGCGCCTAAGTCATATGCGGCTTCAGCTAAGCGAAAATCAAATCGTTCTGCCGAGGCATAAATTGGCAAAATCATAAATGGCAAGAATACGTAAATAAGTCCAAGGATCGTTGCTGGTGGTGAATAGAGAATGCTCCACTCAATATTAAATAATCCTAAAAATTTACCGATGGGTCCTTCATCAGCAATAATTTGACGCATTCCGTAAGTGCGAATCAAGATGCTAATCCAAAACGGCAAAGTTACCAGTGCTACTAATAAGGTTCGCTTGCGAGCATCGCGGGTCGCAATCCACATTGCAACGGGAATGGAAAGTACCAAGGTAACTATCGTCGTAATTAGTGAGTAAGAAAACGAGGTCCAAAGGACTTTAAGGTATCGAGTATCCAACGCGGTGGTGCCATCAAGTTTTTGCTGGATAAAAAGC
>JBDNJO010000103.1:0-4503 GCA_041687715.1 Candidatus Nanopelagicales bacterium | reverse complement strand
CTTCACATTGGCGACAACATGGTGCGCACTATTGCCATGCAGCCAACTGATGGCCTAGTCCGCGGTGCGGATGTGCGCGACACTGGTGACTCGATCACTGTGCCGGTTGGCGACATCACAAAGAGCCATGTGTGGAACACACTTGGCAAGCCACTTGACGTGCCAGAAGCATCCTTAGAGATCAAAGAACGCTGGGGCATTCACCGTCCACCTCCAGCTTTTGATCAACTTGAGTCCAAGACTGAAGTTTTCTGGACTGGTATTAAAGTTATTGACTTGCTTACCCCTTACGTTAAGGGTGGAAAAATCGGCCTTATGGGTGGCGCCGGTGTTGGTAAGACAGTTTTGATTCAGGAAATGATTACTCGCGTTGCGAAGAACTTCGGTGGTGTTTCGGTATTCGCCGGTGTTGGTGAGCGCACTCGGGAAGGTAACGACCTTTTCCTAGAAATGACTGAGTCTGGCGTTATCGCTGATACTGCGCTGGTATTCGGTCAGATGGATGAGCCACCAGGCACCCGTCTTCGCGTGGCACTTTCTGCGCTAACTATGGCGGAGTACTTCCGCGATGTGCAAAAGCAGGACGTATTGCTTTTCATCGATAACATCTTCCGTTTCACTCAGGCAGGTTCGGAAGTTTCAACACTTCTTGGCCGCATGCCTTCAGCAGTGGGCTACCAGCCAACACTTGCCGATGAAATGGGTGTGCTCCAGGAGCGCATTACTTCAACGCGTGGTCACTCGATTACTTCACTTCAGGCAATTTATGTTCCTGCGGATGACTTAACTGACCCGGCTCCAGCTGCAACTTTCGCTCACCTTGATGCAAACACGGTACTTAGCCGCCCGATTTCGGAAAAGGGAATTTACCCTGCTGTGGATCCACTGGATTCCAGCTCCCGCATTTTGGATGCGCGCTATGTTGGCGCTGAACACTACGCAGTTGCTGCTGAAGTTAAGCGAATCTTACAAAAGTCAAAAGAACTTCAAGACATCATCGCGATCCTGGGAATCGACGAACTTTCTGAAGAAGACAAGATTCTGGTTAACCGAGCTCGTCGTATCGAACGTTTCTTGTCACAGAATATGTTCGTGGCTGAAGCATTCACTGGCCAAAAGGGATCCTTTGTTCCAGTAGAAGAAACTATTGCATCCTTCAAGAAGCTAACTGAAGGTGAATACGATCACCTTCCAGAGCAGGCATTCTTCATGGCTGGCGGCATAGATGACGTTATCGAAAACGCCAAGAAGCTTCAGGGCTAATCATGTCTGAACTCAACGTTTCCGTCGTAGCCGTCGACCGCAGTGTGTGGGTCGGCCAGGCTAAGTCGATCGTTGCCAAAACTCCCGAAGGCGAGATCGGCATTCTGCCAGGTCACGAACCCGTGCTTTCGTTGTTGGTAAATGGTGTAGTTCGCATTGAGCCAACAGAAGGCGCAAATGTTGCAATCGCAGTCCATGGTGGTTTCGTTGCCATGGATAGCAATGAAGTTCGCATCCTTGCTGAAGTAGCCGAGTTAGCGCAGGACATTGATTTGCCACGCGCGCAAGCCTCGTTAGCTCGCGCTAAAGCAGCTGGCGAAGATTCGCCAGAAGCAAGCGCTGCCGCTCATCGCGCGGAAACTCGAGTGAAGGCTGCAACCTCAATTACAGCTGCTGGTCTTCATAGTTAAAAACTAGTCAAAAACTAAAGGACACTATCCCGCGGGAAGTGGCCTTTAGTTTTTTACTGTGAATGCGATTACTTAACTTTGAACGCGCTTGAAATATCTTTGCGAGCTTTGCCAACGATTTGAATCCGATAAGTTCCAGATTTGCTGACTTTAATTGAAGAGCTGGCTGTTGAATTTACTTTTTTGAGAGTTACCCATTTTTTACCAGATTTGCGCTGGATCCAAGTTTTTGTGCCGGCAGGGGATTCAACAGTCAAGGTGAATGTTCGTTTCACCACTGGCGATATACCAACAGCCACAGCTGCAACTGGGGCAGCTACTGGTGCTGGAGCAGCCGCTGGAGCCGGCGCAGCTACTGGTGCCGGCGCAGCCGCTGGTGGGGTCGCAGGTGCTGCATCAACCAGAGTTGGCGCAGTTACCGCAAAAGGCTCTGAGTTTTCCGGAACTGGGACGGGTGGCGAAATTGGTGGAGCGCAAGTGCCCACACTACAGCTAAGAGCACCGTATATGTTTATAAATCCAGCACCATATCGTTCGACGGTCCAATCCGTCACGCCATAGCCACTTACATTATCTTTCAATGCTGTTGTTTCAATTTGATTTTTTACTGCAGTTGCGAGAACTCCCTTTTTCAGAAGCAAAGCGGCTAAGCCAGCAACATGGGGAGCTGCCATCGAAGTGCCGGAAAGAGTTGCGTAGCCCGAACGTGTTGGCCAGCTAGAGAGAATTAGTGATCCAGGAGCTGCAACATCAATATAAGTTCCACCGTTTGAGTATGTTGCAATAACTTTGGCTTCAGTTGTAGCTGCAACCGCAATGACATCGTCGTAAGCGGCTGGGTAACTTGGCGCCGCACTGGCACCTGAATTGCCTGCAGCGGCCACGACTACTACACCAGCCGTAACTGCGCGAGCAACTGCATCTCGAATTAATGAGAAATCAGCAGCTCCTCCTAAAGACAGGTTGATAACTTTGGCATTTTGCGCAACTGCGTAATCGATAGCAGCAGCGACATCGGATAAGTAGCCACTGCCAGTGGCGTCTAAAACCCGAAGCGGCAAAATCGTCACACCAGGAGCGATGCCAGTTACACCTTTGCCATCATTTTTCGCTGCAATAATTCCAGCCACGTGGGTGCCGTGCCCATTTTCATCATTTAGACCAGTCCCATTGCAAACATTGGTAGCACTCGTTACCCAGTCACACCCATCCAATACTTGACCTACGCCATCTAATTCAGGTCCAGTTCGGTTAACACCAGAATCAATGACGGCCACAATGATGTCAGTGCCAGTTATAGAGGTGTGGATTTCGCCCAACCTGAGGGCGGAGTAGTTCCACTGTGTGTATGCCGATGTCGGCGCCGCCGCACTTACAAGCGAAGTCATTGTTGAAGCAAGCAAGGAAACTTTTTGATCAACTTGGACGGAGATAACTGAATCATCTTTGTTAAGAACTTTTAAAGTGCTATTCAGGCTATTCAGGTCATCAATATTTATCACGGTGGCATCTGGCTCGCCAGCTTCGTCACGAATCACGAGCATTCGCAATTCGCCGTCGGCTACCTCAGCCTTTAACTCAGTCGGTGTTGCGGACTCTTCAATAGCGTCCGCCTGCCAAGAACCATTCGCTGGAACCGGATCAGATGCACTCGCGGGGGAAATTCCAAGGCTGGAAAAGACTAAAGTTGCAGAAATCAGGGAAATTAATAATTTTGGTCGCCACGAACTTGTAGTTGGTGAAGTTAATATATTCTGCAACGCCGAGTTCCTTTCAACTTTTTTAGTTTACCTCACGAAAATCCAGGCGAAACCCCGTAAAACCTGCAGTTACCAGTAATTTAGTCAATGATAACGGCAAAGGCTGATGCGCATTTCTGCACCTCTATGCTCTTGCTATGGCGCCACGAATTGCAGTTGTTGGAAGTATTAATGCTGACTTAGTAGTCCAAATGCCAAAACTTCCTGGCCGCGGGGAAACTGTCAGAAGTTCCGAGCCACTTTGGTTCCCGGGCGGCAAAGGCGCCAATCAAGCAGTGGCCGCAGCTCGCATGGGCGGGCAAGTGATAATGTACGGCGCTGTTGGCCATGATTCACCTGGCGAAATGTGCCTCGCCTCGTTGCTGGCAAGTGAGGTAGATATTGCCGCCATTGCGAAGGTATCAAGTGCCACTAGTACGGCATTAGTCATGGTGGAGCATTCAGGTGAAAATCAGATTGTCGTAACTGATGGCGCAAATCAACGTGTTGTCGTTGATTCTCAAGCCATTGCAGCAGCGGATGCAGTTATTGTGCAATTTGAAATCCCTGAAGAAATTTTGATTCAAGCTGGCAAGGCGTCAACTGGAATTTTTTGCGTCAACGCCGCGCCAGTGCGTGAAATGTCCGAAGAATTAGCAGAGTTAATTGATGTGCTGATTGTAAATGAAATTGAATTTTCCCAACTTGGAAAACCTACCCATGGCCTAGTGCTAGTTACTGCTGGCGCTAATGATGCTGCCGCCTACCAAGATGGGAAGATAATCGCGAAATGCACGCCACCAAAAGTTGAGGCCATAGATACTGTTGGCGCCGGCGATACATTTGTAGGCGCATTCATGGTCGCTTTTGCCAGCGGCGCCGATGTTGCCACTTCTCTGCATCGAGCTTGCGCAGCTTCTGCATTGTCCACATTAAAACTTGGCGCCCAATCAGGTATGCCCACTGCAGACCAAGTTGATACGTTCCTGCAAACTTATGTACAGAAAACTTGAAAGGTAACAAATGACTCGCGCTTTACTTATTGATACAGATCCCGGAATCGATGATGCAGTCGCTATCGCGTTAGCACT
>JBDNJO010000015.1:0-31959 GCA_041687715.1 Candidatus Nanopelagicales bacterium | reverse complement strand
GCGCCTGCCGAAGTTGCTGCGCCTGCCGAAGTTGCTGCGCCTGCCGAAGTTGCTGCGCCTGCCGAAGTTGCTGCGCCAGTGGTAGCCCAAGAAGTTCCAATGGAAAAAATTGAACCAACTCCTGCGGCAGTTGCCACCCCTGCTGCAGGCGCACCTGGCGGAACTGGACTTGTAACGCCGGTTTTACTTCCTGCACTTGGCGAAAGCGTGACTGAAGGTACGGTTACTCGTTGGCTTAAAGCTATTGGCGACAGTGTTGCCGCGGATGAAGCGTTACTTGAAGTATCAACTGACAAAGTCGACACCGAGATTCCATCACCGGTATCAGGTGTTTTACTTGAAATCACCGTTGCCGAAGATGGCGTAGCTCTCGTTGGCGCGCAACTTGGGACAATTGGCGCTGTTTCTAATTCATCATCGGGGGCAGCGCAAGTAGCGCCACCGGCTCCGAGTGCCCCACCAGTGCAAGCTGCTGCGCCAGTAGCTGCGCCAGCGCCAGTCACCGCACCAGTCTCTGCTCCAGCACCTGTTGCTACTCCAGCACCTGCTGCGCCGCAACCAGCTGCAACTTCAAACACTGGCGCTTACGCAACACCATTAGTTCGCAAAATAGCTGCCGAACGTGGCGTTGATTTATCCTCCGTCGCTGGTACTGGCGTTGGTGGACGCATTAGAAAAGAAGACATTCTTAACACCCCAGCGACAATGGCTCCGGTTTCAATTCCAGTTGATCGCCCAGTCGAGTCAAAGCCGCATGTTGCGCCAGTGGCAGCAACTCCAACAACACGATCAGCTCCAGTTCCACAAGCTGCTGCTGAACTTCGTGGTCGTACCGAACCAATGACAAGACTTCGTAAAGTAATTGCTGAGCGCATGGTTGAGTCACTACGAGTATCAGCACAATTAACATCTGTGGTTGAGGTTGATGTCACGCGAATTTACTCACTTCGCAATCGCGCTAAAGCAGATTTTGAAACTCGTGAAGGCGTAAAGCTTTCCTTCTTACCTTTTTTTGCGAAGGCATCTTGTGAAGCATTGAAGCATCTCCCAACTGTAAATGCCACGATTGATCAAGAAGCGGGAACCGTTACTTACTTTGATGCTGAGCACATTGGTATTGCAGTAGACACACCACGTGGCTTACTTGTTCCAGTTATCAGAGATGCGGGCGACCTGAACATAGGTGGCTTAGCTCGCAAAATCAATGATCTGGCTGAGCGCACTCGAACCAACAAGCTCTCCCCTGATGAATTAAGTGGTGGCACGTTTACCATCACGAACACTGGAAGTCGGGGTGCGCTTTTTGACACCCCAATTATTAATCAGCCACAAGTTGCAATTCTTGGCACTGGAGCAGTTGTTAAGCGACCAGTTGTAACTACCGATGACACCGGAGCTGATGTAATTTCAATTCGTCATATGGTTTACCTAGCTTTGACCTACGATCATCGCTTAGTCGACGGCGCTGATGCTGCTCGATTCTTGACCGCCATAAAGGCGAGACTTGAAGAAGGCGCCTTCGAGGCTGACTTAGGTCTGTAATCTCAACTAGCCCAGGTGGCTAGTTCATAGCAAGGTAGAAGTATGAAAATTGTAATTGCGGGCTCCTCCGGGCTCATCGGCACTGAACTTGTTAATTCACTTCGCCAAGATGGGCATGAAGTAATTCGATTGGTGCGCCGTAAGCCAGTGGCAAGCACTGAAGTTTTTTGGAATCCAGCTAAAGGTGAAATTGATTCAGCAGCGCTCACGGGCAGTGATGTCTTTATAAATCTTGCCGGCGCAGGAGTTGGCGATCATCGTTGGACTGAGAAATATAAGCAAACAATTTTAAGTTCCCGAGTAGATTCAACTTCACTACTTGCCCGCACAGCTGCCCAACTAAAACCAAAAGTATTTATTGCAGGTAGTGCAATTGGTTGGTACGGCGATACTGCCGACACTGCAGTCGATGAAACAGCTGGACCTGGAACAGGTTTTTTGGCAGATGTTGTAGTGGCCTGGGAAGCCGCAGCCCAGCTAGCACGAGATGCAGGGATCAGAGTTGTTCATGCTCGCACTGGATTGGTCGCCGCTAAAAATGGTGGTGCATGGGCGCGCTTATTGCCACTATTTAAATTAGGTGTTGGCGGAAAACTTGGATCGGGCAAGCAATACTGGTCCTTCATATCTCTACGTGATGAAATTTCTGCCATTAAATTTCTGATTGCCGAAGAGAGCATCAGTGGACCAGTGAACTTAACGGCACCCAAGCCTGCGACAAATGCAGAAGTCACCAAGGCAATGTCCAAAGTCTTTAAGCGGTTAGCGCTCTTTCCAGTTCCAGCCATTGCATTACAGGCAGCTCTTGGCGAATTTTCCCAAGAGGTTCTTGGCAGCGCCCGAGTGCTTCCAAAAGTATTGCTTGCTGCTGGATTTCAATTTCAGGATCCTGATATTGAAAGTGCGATGCGCACCCTGGCTGCAAAATAATTTTAGTGTTTACAATTCCCAAAAATACTGACGTCGTAATTATTGGCGCTGGACTCGCGGGCTTAGCAGCAGCGAGGCGCTTGGCAATTGCCGGCCGCGAAGTTTGTGTCATCGACGCAAGTGATGCCCCTGGCGGGCGAATTCGAACTGATCGGGTCGATGGACTCTTACTGGATCGTGGATTCCAACTTTACAATCCTTCCTATATTGAAGGAGCGAATGTTCTTGATCTAAATACCTTGGACATTCAAAGTTTCACTCCTGGCATCATTGTTTCCATTGATGGCCGCGCTTACAAAATGGCAGACCCCAAACGAGAACCAACTTGGGCCGTAGATAGCTTGCTGGCACCAGTTGGGAAAATTTCCGCCAAGTTGAAATTTGCGCGCTATGCACTTGGTTTAGTGCTTTCTAAACAAGACTCCAATACCTATGACCAACGAACTGATGCTTTCTTGCGGGCAAAATTTGGCACGAAGTTAACAGATCAGTTGCTTAAGCCTTTTTTAGCTGGAGTTTTTTTGGAGGATGAATTAGCTACCTCTAAAAGATTTTTTGACATCACGCTCAAGTCATTTATTAAAGGGACACCTGGCGTTCCTCGCGATGGAATGCAAGCAATCCCTACTCAGCTCGCTGCGCAGTTACCTCAGGGAAGCATAAATTTCGGAGTGACCGCAACTGCAGTTGCCAGCACGATGGTTCGAACCGATCAAGGTGACATTCGTACTCGCTCTGTTGTCATAGCAACAAATGCTAGAAGCGCAGCCCTTCTTATTCCAAGTCTCAAGGTCCCAGCGAGCAACTCAGTGACCACTTGGTATCACCTGGCTGACTGCAGCGGTTCGCAATTAACAGATGGCAAAAGCACACTTGTTGTTGATGGTAAGAAATTTAGTGGGGTGCACAATGATCCTTCCCGTCCACTCGTGAACACCGTAGTCATGAGTAATAATGCGCCATCGTATGCCTCTGGAGATCGAACTCTAATTTCCTCTTCCGCAATTGGTGTTCACCATTCGGTCGAAGCAGAATTACAAGTTCGTTCGCATCTGGCTTCGCTTTATGGTGTTCCAACTAAGGGCTGGGAACATGTCGCTACTTACCCAATTCCAGATGCACTTCCAATGATGAGCGCCCCACATGACACTTCGCAAGATGTTCGACTTTCCCAAGGTGTTTACATTTGCGGTGACTACCGCCAAGTTTCCTCAATTGATGGAGCGCTAGCTAGTGGCCGGCGCGCAGCAGAAGCACTTATTACCGATGACCTTTAAACAACTCACTAAAGTCAAGTAACTTTTAGTTGATTGCCCCAGGTGCCAGCGTCGTTTCCTTCACCTCGCCAGCAATTAGTTCCACACGATATGCCTGTGCTTTGCTATCCGCTGTGTCAACGACTACTTCTACTGGGTTTACCCCTTCGTAAACAATGGCGGCATGGTCATCTGTTGCAAAAGATAGTGGCAACGTTTGATTTAAAACTAATGACTGCAATAAGGGCCGGCGCTGGGTTTCAGTGTCGTAGTGCACGCCATTTCCATACGGCACAAGGGCAAGACCATTAGTTACCGTTTCCAACTTTGGTCCAAAGGAATCCGTTGGCCCGCCAACATGCCAGCAAAGTGAACCCGCACTAACACCAGTCATTACCGCGCCGCGCTCCCAGGCATCGCGAGCGGCCACATCAACGCCATGTAATTGCCATAGGGCCAGTAAGTTTGCGACCGATCCCCCACCAACCCAAACTAAATCGGCGCGACCAAGAGCTTCATCTACCGGAGCAGTTGGCTGAGTGAATAGCGACAAATGTTCAACGTCAACTCCAAGACCTGACACTGCTTGGTAACTAGTCGCAAGGTAGCCAGCATTGTCACCACTTGCTGTTAATACAAAGAGCACTCGTGGGCGAACTTTGCCCGTCAATTCCAAGGCACGTTTAAATATTTGCCCAGGAATTACCACGCCCTGGCGATTTGTTTGCACAAATCCGCCGCTAGATGCAACGATGTGGCGCTTGGTCACGAGACTAGAACCTTGCTTGTTTCATTAAGCGGTCCTTCGCTCTTACCTAACTTGCTTGGCCACCAAATTTTGGCGCCTAAGTCATATCCAAGAGCTGGAACCAAGAGACTTCGCACAATGATGGTGTCAAGGAGCACACCAAACGCGACAGCGAATCCAAGTTGCGCAAGGAATACCAAAGGCAAGGTGCCAAGTACTGCAAACGTTGCAGCCAAAACAACTCCGGCTGAAGTGATTACGCCACCGGTTACTGTCAGGCCTTTTAAAATTCCTGGGCGAGTACCAAGTTTTATGGATTCTTCGCGTACTCGCGTCATCAAGAAGATGTTGTAATCGATACCAAGTGCAACCAAGAAAACAAACGTGAACAGAATAAAGCTGCCATCAGAGCCAGGGAATTCAAACAAATTTGTAAACACAAGGTGACTGATGCCAAGGGTAGCTCCGAATGAAATAACTGTAGTCAACATCAACAAAATAGGAGCAAACAAACTACGCAATAGCAACATGAGAATTACGCTAATAACAACTAGCGCAATTGGAATAATTAAATTCCGATCTCGTTTGTTGGTCTGCTGGATGTCGTAGTTAACTGCAGTCGATCCACCGACTAACGCAGTTTCGCTTGCATCTTTCGCAGCTTGCCTAATAGCTGGGATATAATTTTGAGCTTGCACAGAATCAGCAGGCCGATCAAGAGTTAATTCGATTTGGACTAGTCCATCCACAACAACTGGAGTTGGCTCAGGTCCACCAGGAATAAACGGCGTTGTAGTCTGCTTAACATCAACTACGCCAGATGATGCGCTCAATGCCAAAATCATTGCATCTTTATCTGCTTCCGGACCGATAACGAGTGTTGGATCACCCGAACCTGCTGGGAAATGTTCGGACAATTTTTCCAATCCAATTACGGAATCAGGCTTACCAATGAATGCCTCAGTTTGGGCCAGCCCATCTGATTTGAGTTGGGTAGCAAACGACATTGCGAAAACTAAAAAAGCTCCAGTGATAGCCCAAGTAATCCGAGGTTTACGCCCAACAATGCTCGCCACACTTGACCAAATTCCAGAAAGATTTTCATCAACGTCGTCATGCTTTGGTCGCTTAGGCCAAAAAACCCAACGACCTGCCAAAACTAAAATTGCGGGCAGCAGGGTGAGCATCACTAACTGCGCCATCAATACGCCAACGGCTGCAACGGGGCCCAGTGATCTAACAGATTGCAAGTCCGAAAGTCCAAGCACTAGCAATCCGGAAATTACTGTCAGTCCCGAAGCCGCAATTGGTTCGACCACGCCTCTCCAAGACACCTTCATCGCCTCAACGCGACTGTCATAGTGATGCAGTTCTTCGCGGTAACGAGCTATCAATAAAAGTGCGTAATCAGTCGCCGAACCAATGACAAGGACAAACAAAATACCTTGCGAAGTTCCATCGAGACTCAATAATTCATCTCTCGCCAGCAGGTAAACGATTCCTCCTGCAGTCGAAAGCGCGATCACCGAGCAAAAGAGTGGAATTATCCACAAAACTGGTGAGCGATAAACCGCGATCAGAATTAACGCCACCACGATCAAGGTGGTCTTAAGTAAATCTGTATCAATAGAGCCGAAGCTGTCGAATAAATCCGCGAGTATGCCACCGATTCCAGTCACGTGAGATTCAAATCCTGTAACCTGACTTGCTTGCGCTCGAATTGCTTTGACAACTTCTGGAAGTGCTGGTTTTTCATTTTCAAGAGGTGTGGCTAACGCGTCATTGTCCAGTGGTATCGACATTAAAATTGCCAAACCATCTTCTGACGGAATTGGGATCAATTGTGCGCCATCGGCTAGATAGTCGCCAACAACTTGGTCCGTGCCCGCGATTGGAGCGCTAGCTACTAAAGTTGCAAACTCTCCAACGGCACTCAGCCCGGCTTGATCAGCTGTACCTGTAAAAATTACCAGTGCTGGAAGTATTGAAGTATCTTGCGAAGTGAACTTTGTCGCTAGTTCGGATGCTTTAGTCGATTCAGCTGAAGTTGGCAAAAAGCCCGAATTGTCATTTTGTTGAACGCTGGAAAGTTTTCCAAACAGTGGCCCTGTGACTGAGCTAATCCCAAACCAGGCGATTATCACCGCAATGGCTACCCAAAGTAACCGTCGAGCTTTTTTATCAGTTTTTGTGGCGCGATGGCTTGATACTTCGGACATATAAATAGGCCTCTTCAATTAGGAACTTTAAACCCCATCTTAATTCAGGTATTTTGGGCCTGCGGTTACGGTACGGCTATGTTTTAAGCGGAACGACAGGCTTGTGCGAAATTAGTCCAAAATTTAGGACTTAGGCTAAAGACATGGCCCTTTTGATAGACGACGTAACTCTTGGGTCACAGCTAGTCGATTACCAGGCCGGTTGGGATAACCAACGATTAATCCATGCTGGTGTCGTTTTAAACACTCTGCCAGACACCGTGATTTTGCTCGAACATGCATCGGCCTATACCGCTGGGCGGCGAACTGAAAGTTTTGAAAGACCAACTGATGGCACCCCTGTGGTTGATGTTGACCGTGGTGGCAAAATCACTTGGCACGGACCAGGTCAGCTAGTTGGCTATCCGATATTGCATTTGCCAAATCCAATGGATGTGGTTTCGCACGTGCGCCGACTTGAAGATGTAATTATTGGTATTTGTGCGGACTTTGGCCTAGCAACCTCGCGCATCAAGGGTCGTAGCGGTGTCTGGGTCTTAAATAATGTGCAAGATCGCAAAATTGCTGCGATTGGAGTTCGCGTGGCTCAAGGTGTGACAATGCATGGATTTGCGCTGAACTGCAATAACGACCTCTCCTGGTTTGATCGCATCGTGCCATGCGGCATCTCTGATGCTGGCGTTACAACGCTTACCGCCGAACTGCAAAAGGAGATAACGGTTAGCGATGTCCGTGCCAGTGCCATTGAAAATCTGATTCGAGTTTTTGATCCACTGTCTGCTGACTACTCCCTAAGCCATTCGAAGTCGCCTCAACTAGACTCAGTAACGTGACGACACCGATTCAAGAGCAATCTTCAGATGCAAATGCTGCGCCACATAATGGACAAAAATTGCTTCGGATTGAAGCGCGAAATTCGCTAATCCCAATCGAGCGAAAGCCAGAGTGGATTAAAACTAAACTTAAAACTGGACCTGAGTATTTGAAGATCGTCGATCTTGTTAAATCTGAAGGACTGCACACAGTATGTCAATCTGCTGGGTGTCCAAACATTTTTGAATGCTGGGAAGATCGCGAAGCTACTTTTCTTATCGGCGGCGATCAGTGCACACGTCGCTGCGACTTTTGCCAAATCGATACTGGTAAGCCTGTTGACTTAGATCGTGATGAGCCACGCAGAGTCGCTGAGTCCGTTAAAACAATGCAACTTCGATACGCAACCGTTACTGGAGTAGCGCGTGATGATCTACCTGACGGTGGTGCGTGGCTTTATGCCGAGACCATTCGCCAAATTCATGAGGTCGTTCCAGGATGTGGCGTAGAAATGCTTGCCCCAGATTTTGATGGCAAACCAGAATTACTGAAATTAGTTTTTGAATCTCGGCCAGAAGTATTTGCTCACAACATCGAAACAGTTCCCCGAATTTTTAAGCGAATCCGACCAGGCTTTCGTTACGAGCGCTCACTTGGCGTTATCGAAGCCGCTCGCGAGTTTGGTCTCGTTACTAAAAGTAATTTAATCCTAGGAATGGGCGAAGAAATCTCCGAAGTGCATCAAGCCCTCCAAGATTTACATTCCTCAGGTTGCGACTTAGTTACCATCACACAATATTTGCGACCTTCTCTTCGCCATCACCCAGTTGACCGCTGGGTACGCCCAGAGGAATTTGTTGAGCTTGCCAAAGTTGCCGAAGAAATTGGATTCGCTGGCGTACTAAGTGGACCACTCGTGCGGTCCTCTTACCGAGCAGGCAAGCTTTATCAGCAAGCCATTGCCGCTCGAAACCCATCTGGCGTTTAAGGTAGAGACATGTCACAAAAGATGCCAGTGCGACCAAAGCAACGTTGGTATGTCCAGATCAAGGAAACTTATTCATTTGCTACAAAGGAGATTTCGTTTCTCCCGCTGCGACTAATTGGCGTTTTTTCCCTGGTTTTTGCCATCATATTTGGCATTGGAGTCGCACTTGATCAAAGAATCTTTTTAGGAATTTTAGCCTTCACAACTTCACTACTTGCAACCGTTTTTTATTTTGGAAAAATTGCTGAGAATGCTGCTTACTCTTCAATCTCAGGGCAGGTTGGCGCAGCGGCGTCAGTACTAAATGCCATCCGTGGCGCATGGTTTGTTACCCCAGCAGTTGGTGTTGATAAAAATCAAAACATGGTTCACCGTGTTGTTGGTCGCCCTGGCATCATCTTGGTTGGTGAAGGTTCCCGGCCTGGTGTGTTACTTGCTGAGCAACGTAAAGCACATGCCCGCTTCGCCCAAGGTGTACCTATTCACGAGCTAACTGTGGGTGAAGGCAACTTAACAATTTCTAACTTGCAAAAGACCGTTAAAAAAATCAGTAAGTCATTGCGTCCAGCTGAAGTTACTGAAGTAAGAAGGCGCCTTGAGGCGCTACCCAAGACTGCTTTACCTATCCCCAAGGGTCCAATGCCCCAGGGAAGAAAGATGCCACGCCGATGAATGATTTAGTTACCACCGTCACCGATTTCTTTTCCGCACTTTCGCTGGTGCAAATTCTTGGAATTGTCCTGGTAATCGTTTTCTTGACGAAAAAACTGCTGAAGTGGGCAATTCTTTTTGCAGTACTAATGTTCTTCGTTTTGCCTTACTTAGATGAGCAAGGTTATTTAGATCAAATAAAATCGTTCTTGAACTAAAAACTATCTAACTGCGCGAGCAACTTCACTTGCAGTTGTAATCCAAACATCATCATGGGATTTTACAAAAGTTAGAAATCTTTCCAGCATGGCAATTCGACTTGGGCGTCCGATAAATTGCGGATGCATCGTCAACATGGTCAATCCCCCAAGTGCGCGAATTCCAATAAATTCTTCTCGCCATATTTCTTCAACATCTTTTGCTGATCTAATCGTGCGGTTCCAGTCGCTCCCTGAGCTGAACCAAAAATATGGTGCATCATCCAAAATCCATTGCACTGGAAGTTCCACAATTTTATGTGTTGCATGCACGTAAGGCTTGATGTCATCCATCATGCTTGAGGAATAGTTAAACCCGTTTGCCACCAAAAGATCAAAAGTATTTGGACTAACTTCCCAAGATGGTGATCGGTAGCCTGTCACCTCCGTACCAAATTGCTCGAGCGCTAACTTACCTTTTAAAAGTTCTTCAAGTTCCTCTGACTTAGTCAGCTTCGTTGGTGAAGTGTGCGTATAGCCATGATGACCAAGCTCATGTCCATTCGCCACAATCTCGCGCATTTGATCTGGGTAACGCTCGGCAACTCGGCCTGGAGTGAAAAATGTAGCTTGTAACCCCAAATGATCTAGCGTGTCGAGGACTAACCCAAGACCTACTTTTGCGCCATAGCTACCCTGCGAAAGTACGCCTGGGCGATTTATGTTCTCAGGGTTTTCAGCCAGCCAGACTTCCTCTGCATCAAAATCAAAACTGAGCACAACCGCGCACGTTTTACCTGGTGGCAATTCCATTGGCACCTTAGTTACCTTGCTTTCATAACTATCGAGCCAACAATTTTATCGTGCAAGCCTCGACCGTCACGATCCCAAATCATTGCTGGAACGACTAGGCACAGTAATGCAGTGCGGACCAGAACCTTAGCGAAGTTAAGTGGCGCGGCGCTTACTGAGACTAGGCGCAGCCCTAGTATTTTGTAACCAAAAGAAGAGCCAGTGGTTGCGGTCAATAAAGTAACTTCAAGAGCGAACACGCCTAAGGTGGCAGCGCCAAAATTCCCGTCGCCATAGACTAAATTTTGAAAAACCAAGTTCGTTACTAAAATCGCGGCAAACCAGTCCAGTGTTATGGCCAGAATGCGTCGGCCAAATCGAGCTGCTGAGCCAGCGCCCGTTTGAGGCATTCCAAAGCGCTCGCCAGGATAACCAAATTCCAGACCTTGCTCTTCTAAGGCTGCTTTTGGCCCGGAAAGCCACGAACCAATGTCTCTTCTATCCACTTCTTAACTCTAATTGCCTTATGCGCATGACGCTAATGCGCAATTTAGGCGCTTGTGTGAGGACTGGAAACGAATGGGTTATCTCGTAACAAATTGGAAACACATGGGACACGGTCTGGAAATCGAGTGCGAGTAGTTTCGAATTGAATCAAAGATTCCTTTGATTGCCACCGCGAGATTTTTTAGGAGAATCAATGTCCAATCTTGGACTCACAACCCATGCAGATGCCCTTAAATTCATCAAAGAAAACAACATCCGCTTTTTAGATGTCAGATTTTGTGACCTGCCTGGTGTCATGCAGCACTTCAATGTGCCAGTTGAATCTGTAGATGCCGATTTCTTTGCTGGTGGGCAAATGTTCGATGGTTCTTCAATCCGCGGGTTTCAGTCCATTCATGAATCAGACTTGAAATTACTGGCAGATGTAACCACAGCGTTTATCGATCCATTTCGCAAAGAGAAGACTTTGGTAATGAACTTCTCAGTTCATGACCCATTTTCAGATGAACCTTACGCACGCGACCCTCGCACAGTTGCAGCAAAGGCTGAGGCTTATCTTGCCTCCACTGGAATAGCTGATACTGCGTTCTTCGCGCCAGAAGCAGAGTTTTTCGTATTTGATTCGGCTCGATTCAAGACCACAACCAATGAATCTAGCTACCACGTAGATTCAATCGAAGGTGCCTGGAATTCTGGAAATGAATTCAATGCAGATGGTTCAGACAACCGAGGATATAAAACTCGAATTAAGGGTGGCTACTTCCCAGTTTCGCCAACGGATCAAATGGCTGACTTACGCGACCAAATGGTAGTTCGACTTGCCGAAGTTGGTCTACTCGTTGAACGCTCACACCACGAAGTGGGTACAGCTGGTCAGATGGAAATCAACTACCGCTTCAACACTTTGCTAAAAGCAGCAGATGAAGTCATGTTGTTTAAGTATGTAATCCGTAACACTGCTTGGGAAGGCGGCAAAACTGCAACTTTCATGCCAAAGCCGCTTTATGGCGACAATGGCTCCGGTATGCACGTGCACCAATCCCTTTGGACAAATGGTGTGCCACTTTTCTACGACGAGCGCGGCTATGGCGGATTATCTGATCTTGCCCGTTGGTACATCGGAGGAATCCTTAAGCACGCACCGTCACTTTTGGCATTCACAAACCCAACGGTTAACTCTTACCGTCGTTTAGTTCCTGGCTATGAAGCACCAGTTAACTTGGTTTACTCACAGCGCAATCGATCTGCTTGCTTGCGTATT
Organism: Candidatus Nanopelagicales bacterium; assembly: GCA_041687715.1. GTDB lineage: Bacteria > Actinomycetota > Actinomycetes > S36-B12 > UBA5976 > UBA5976. The sequence continues at coordinate 20,055 of JBDNJO010000015.1, read as the reverse complement.
CCTGTTACTGGCAGTAATCCAAAAGCAAAACGCATCGAATTCCGTTGCCCAGATGCAGCAAGCAATCCATACTTGGCGTTTGCAGCAATGTTGATGGCAGGACTTGATGGAATCAAGAACAAGATTGAACCGCATGCTCCAGTCGACAAAGATCTGTATGAATTGCCGCCTGAAGAAGCAGCAGACATTCCTCAGGTTCCATCGTCACTTCCTGAAGTACTCGATGCACTTGAACTAGATCACGACTATTTATTGGAAGGTGGAGTGTTTACCAAGGATCTAATTGAGACTTGGATTGCATTTAAGCGAACCGCCGAAATCGATTACGTTCGCTTGCGTCCACACCCAGCAGAGTTCGAACTGTATTACGACATTTAGTCATTGGAAAAACTACCCACATTTGCCTCGGCAGGTGCGGGTAGTTTTCTTTTTGCCCTAAACAATAGAGTCAGAGCATGATCAATGCTGTTCCTGGAAGTTGGAAATCTCCAATCTCAGCCGAACTACTCGCCGCTGCTGGCGTCTCACTTGGCTTCGTGCAACATTTTGCCGGCGAACTTTATTGGGATGAATCCCGACCAGCCGAGGGTGGTCGCACTGTTGTTATCAGTCAAACGTACGGCGATCTATTGCCACCACCTTGGAGCGCAGTAACTCGCGTACATGAAATGGGCGGTCTGAGTTGGCTTGTGTGTAATTGGCGGGGCGAGACTGGCTTACTATTTTCAGAAAAAACTGATCAACGAATTTATTGGAAAGCATTAGGCGTGGATCCAGTAGCAGTCACCCCAGTGAGCGCCACAGGAACACTTGCGCGTTACAGCGACTTCATGATTCGTGGCAATGAAATCTGGTGTGTTCGCGAAATAACGCACGAACACGAAACCAATCGCGACTTAATTGCGATCACCCCAACGGGCGACATCCGGATTTTAGATTCCACTTCACACTTTTATGCCCACTTGGCGCTATCCCCGAATGAATCAAAATTAGCTTGGATCAGCTGGGAACACCCACAGATGCCTTGGGATGGTACCCAATTGCGAGTTGCAATCATTTCAACTTCTGGGCAATTAGAGTCAGTCCAAGTTCGCGCAGGTGGAGTGAGTGAGGCTGTTAACAGCCCTGTTTGGTCAGATGATCACGAGCTCTACTTTATAAGTGATATTTCTGGCTTCTGGAATGTTTGGTCAGTTGTTGACGCTGGAAATAAAAAGCAAATATTTTCTGAAGCTGCTGAATGGGCGCAACCTATGTGGCTCGTCGGCGCAAGATTTCTCAGGAAATTACCCGATGGTCGCTTAGTTGGAATACATGGCAACCCCGCCAATGAATCACTTGTGATTGGTGACCCAAAAACTGGTTTGTGGCAGGATTGCGAATCTGAGTTAACTAATTTTAGTTTTTTACACACATCGGATAGTCAAATCTTTGCAGTCGGTGGTGGTTTCAAGCTGGCTCAGGCAATTATTGAATTCGCGGACGACCAAACTTCCGGTTACCAAATCCTTAAGAAAATTGAGATCCCAGTCGATGCTAACTATCTGTCAGTAGCTCGAAGCGTTACTTTTCCAAGTGAGGCTGGTCGAAAAGTTCATGCCTTTATATCGCCAGCCACAAACCCAGATTTTGAATGTGCAAACATTCCGCCAGTAATTATTACGGTGCACGGCGGACCAACTGCGCACACCACAGGAGTTGCAAGCATTAAGCGAGCTTTCTTTACCTCACGCGGCTTTACCGTTGTCGATGTTAACTATGGTGGCTCAACTGGATATGGTCGGGCTTACCGAGAAACTCTGAAAGGGCAATGGGGCGTTGTCGATACCCAAGACATCTTGGCCGTTGTTTCTGGCTTAGTGGCTCAAGGTCTCGCTGATCCAAAAAGTATTTTGATTCGTGGCGGCAGCGCTGGCGGTTTTGCTGTGCTAAACGGCCTAGTACATAGCAAAATTTTTGCTGCGGGAGCTAACTACTACGGTGTTGCTGAACTGACGATGTTAGCCGAAGATACTCATGACTTTGAGTCTCGCTACTTAGACTCCTTGGTTGGTCCTTATCCAGAGCGTAAAGATCTGTACGCCGAGCGCTCGCCACTAACTTACGCAGATAATTTAACTTCTCCGTTAATAATTTTTCAAGGCTCTGATGATCCGATCGTCCCACCCTCGCAGTCATTAGCATTTAGAGATGCCTGCATAAAAAATGGTGTTAAGCACAAATACTTTGAATTCCCCGGCGAGAGTCACGGATTTAGGAAAAGTGAAACCATAATTACTTGCGCAATTGAAGAACTTAAATTCTTTGGCGAAGTTTTGGGATTTACGCCAGCAATTGGTTCGTCTAGTTCAACAATAGAGTCATAGAAAATAAACCTAGGAGCAGACATGATCGTTACTTACAAAGAAGATTTAATCGGTGGCCCGCGTCACCGAAAAGTTTCAACTGGCACAAGTCTTCGCATGCTAACTCGCGAAGATGGTGTTGGCTTTTCCTTTCACGACACAGAACTTGAGGCTGGCACCTCTACAACGCTGCAGTACAAAAACCATATTGAAGCTAACTACATAATCGATGGCACTGGAGAACTTGAAAATCTAGAAACTGGCGAGGTATTCGAAGTTCGTCCTGGCATGACCTACACCCTGGATAAGCATGATCGTCATCAAATGCGCACCCACACTAAGTTGCGCATCATATGTGTTTTCACCCCAGCCTTGGTTGGCACTGAAGTGCATGACGAAGATGGGTCCTACCCACTTCTCTAGAGCGGTTTTGCTTTAATAGCGAGATTCAGTTGGCTTTGGTAAGGCAGCAACGTCTGCAAGGTCTTGCGCAGTTAACTTAATGTCAACGCAAGCAGCATTCTCTTCTAGCCACTTACGACGTTTTGTGCCAGGAATTGGCACCATGTTCTCGCCTTGCGCTAAGACCCAAGCGAGCGCGATTTGGGCTGAACTGGCGTTGTGGCGGGCTGCAATAACGGCGATGCCATCGAGAATTGACTGATTATCTTTAATTGCTTGCGCCGTAAATCTTGGATTTGCGCTCCGGAAATCGCCATCACTAATAGTGTCGGCCGTTACGGTACCAGTTAAGAAGCCCCGACCAAGCGGAGAAAATGGCAAGAAACCAATATTGTTTTCGGTGCAGTACTTAATGACGCCATTTTTTACGTTCTCATCTGTCCAAATTGAAAACTCACTTTGCACGCTGGTAACTGGATGTATTGCATGGCACTTTGCGGTTTCTTCGACCGTGGTTTCGGAAAGTCCGATGTAGCGAACTTTGCCCGACTCAACTAATCCGGCAAACGCCCCCCAGGTTTCTTCAATAGGTACTTCTGGGTCAACCCGATGAAGTTGATACAAATCCAAATAATCTGTACCCAACCGACCTAACGAATCTTCACACGCTTGTCGCACGTAATCAGGGTGACCGTTTTTGCCATAAGAGGTCATGTTTACCGGCGTAAGACCGCACTTGGAAGCAATCACTGCTTTATCCCGAAGGCCATCTTTAACTAGGTACTCCCCTAAAAGTTCCTCGTTAGTCCATGGCCCGTATACATCTGCCGTATCAAAAAGTGTTATCCCAAGATCTAATGCCTTATGGATCGTGGCTCGGATTTCGGCGTTATCTGCCTCCACCACGTTGTAGCCCCAAGACATTGGCATGCAGCCAAGTCCAATGGCACTTACTTCAAGGTCACGTAACTTGCGAGTGGGCATCTGGCTCATTCTAAAATTCTAGGGCCTTTGGCTAGGCCAAATCACCTACTGCTCAGGTCTCCAATTAAAGTGGACTCATGAGCGAAATAACAATGTATGGCGCAGAGTGGTGCGGAGACTGCATCCGATCAAAGCGGTTACTTAATGAACTTGGTGTTGATTTTGAATACCTCAACATCGAAGAAGTTGCTGGCGCCGCTGACAAAGTTTTAGAAATTAATGGTGGGATGCAATCAATTCCTGTTATCACGTTCCGCGACGGGACACACTTAACTGAGCCAAGTGATAAAGACTTACGCAAAAAACTTGAAAGTTTAGAACTTATCTAGCTTTGCTGCTTTAAAAAATTAAGTCGTACCGTCGGAAAACTTCATCTTGGATGTAGTTTCGGCCCTCATACAGACGCTGTGCCGTTACGTTGTCATTCGCGGTTCGCAGGAACACTCTAGTTGCGCCAACTTCGCGAGCTGCACTCTCTGCGGTTTCCATGAGCTTGCTAGCAATACCTTTACCGCGATGAGACTCTTGCACGTAGAGATCATTCAATAACCAAACAGCACTGAGTGAGACTGTGGAGAACGTTGGATAAAGCATGGTAAATCCAACCGCGTTCGTATCTTCGCGAGCAATAAAAACTATGGCTTCGTCGTTTTCTAGTCGTGACGTTAAATAGCCCAGAGTTTTCTCATTGGCAGGCTGTTTATAAAACGCTCGATACTTTTCAACTAGCGGATGTAGCTGGGCTACATCCGCTAGTTTTGCTTGAAAAATTTCTAGCATAATTACTCACTAACCGACATGAACTGGCGCGTCATTGGCAGCCAGAGTGTCTTTGTTGGCATTAATCATAAACACCCAAATTATGGCACCAACGATCATGAAGCCAGCACTCCAGGTAAATGCGGCCACGAAACCGTCCGTGATGCCAACTGCAAGTGCTGTCCCATTTGCCGGATCTGTTGGATCGATCATGTTTGTTCTGAAGTAATTTGCCGTCGCGGTAACTGCCACAGTATTTAGCAGCGCCGTTCCAAGCGCACCACCAATTTGCTGCGCTGTATTTAATACCGCAGATGCAACACCTGCGTCATGATTTCCAACACCAAATAGGGCGGTGGCTGAAATTGGCACGAAGACTAGACCCATGCCAAGGCTAAGTACCATCAGCGCTGGCAAAATGTCGCTCACATAAGAGCTCGCAGGATCAAGTTGCGTCAAAAGCAACATGCCGGCTGTTGCCATTATTAATCCAATGAAGGAAACAAAGCGTGGCCCAAAACGAGGAAGCGCAACCGACGCAATTCCCGCACTGATCCCAACGCCTACCGAGAACGGTAGGAATAATAGTCCCGCTTTAATTGGCGAGTATTGCAAAATTCCTTGGAAGAAATAAGCCAAAAATAAGAACATACCAAATAGGCCAGCACCGACAATAAATGATGTCAGGTAACTTGCGCCACGATTGCGATCAAGCAAAATGTTCATTGGCAATAGTGGGTGACTCGTACGACTTTCAATTACAAAGAAGGAAACGAGTAATGCAATTGCTGCGCCAAACCAAGTAAGTGTTGTTGGATTTGACCAACCAAGTTCACCAACCTGGGTGATTCCATAGACTAACGAAACTAAACCAAGCGAGGATGTAATTGCGCCAGGTATGTCATACCTGGTATCGCCACTTGCTTTGCTCTCATGCACATTAGGTATTGCCAAAAAGAACGCCAGAATCGCAATTGGCACATTGACCAGGAAGCACCAATGCCAAGATGCATATTCAGTAAGGACGCCGCCTAGGATCAAGCCAATAGCTGCCCCACCTGCGGACAAGCCGCCGTAAACACCAAAAGCTTTTGCGCGTTCTTTTGAATCTGTGAACGTAACGGTAATTAACGAAAGCGCTGCTGGCGCTAAGAGTGCAGCAAATACACCTTGCAATGCGCGAGCACCAAATAACATTTCTTGATTTTGTGCCACACCGCCAAGTGCCGATGCACCCGCAAAACCTAGAAGGCCAGTCATGAATGCTCGTTTACGTCCCCAGAAATCAGCGATGCGTCCACCGAGTAACAACAAACCACCAAATGCCAGGGTGTAACCAGTCACTACCCACTGGCGGTTGGCATCAGATATGCCAAGGTCATTTTGAACTGAAGGTAGTGCAATGTTCACGATCGATGCATCTAAAACAACCATTAATTGTGCGATAGCTATGACCAGCAAAGCGCGCCAGCGATTGGGGTCTAACTCAGTTGTGGTAGTCGTTGGGGCTGTAGACATAATGCTCCTAATTTGACGTTAACGAAATTTACTTAAGATTAAAATTTATGGCCGCACTTTCAAACCAGCGACGTTCAACTATCCCACATCATTGACGGGGAGCCACTATTGCCTAGATGCGAATGATGCGCTTATGGTGAAATCTACTTAAATCTTGTAAGCAGTAGTCTTGACTTATGCGCACTTACCTAGAATTTCTCAAAATTCCAGGCGTTAAGCGCTTACTAGTTAGCGCACTTCCCGGACGACTTTCCTACGGCATGATCGCTCTGGCTACCTTCTTCTTCGTGCAAGATGTCACGGGATCCATCACATTGGCTGGAATTGCTACCGGAATAGAAACTCTAACGTCATCTCTAACTGCTGGATTTCGCGGAAATCTGATTGATAAGTTTGGTCAAACAAAACCACTTAGTTTTTTCGTGCCTACTTGGGTGATTCTGGTTTTACTTTTAAGTTCAGTCACCACACCCGCCGCAATCATAATTATTTCGGCTTTTATTGGCTTAGCTTCGCCCCCGGTAAACCTTTCAACGCGTCCACTTTGGCGCGTACTTGTCGGCGCCGAGAATTTGCGAACGGGATATGCAATTGACACCGTCATGTCCAGCTCCACAATTGTGGCCGGTCCAGTTATCGCAACAGTGCTTGCTATTCCACTAGGCGGTGATGTCGCGCTTTGGGCAACTGCTGCGCTCATGGCAATTGGCGGGTATGCGTTAATTCAAATGCCTGCTTCGCGAAATTGGAAACCTGAGCCGCAGCAAGGTAACGCCATGCGCCTGCTTCGCAATAAACAGTTTCAGATTCTTGCCATTGAAGGCATGGTTTTTGGACTTGCTTGGGGCTTATTGGAAATCACGATTCCTTCCTATTCCACATTGCAAGGAACTCCTGGACTCTCTGCGCCACTGTTAGCAACTTTGGCTGGCGCCAGCATTTTAGGTGGCCTGATAATTGGTGGCAGAAAATCAATGACCACCCCGTTGCACGGATTTAGAGTTGCCAGCTTGGTTGCTGCCATTGCCGCACTCCCTTTAGCTTTAACTGAACCAGGCTGGTCAATGGGAATCGTTCTTGGATTACTTGGACTAGGAATGGGGTTCGCCCAGGTTTATCACTGGGAGGTTCTAGAGGCAGTTCGTCCACTCGGAACTGCGACATCTGCGCAAGCCTGGCTCTGGGCAGTAGAAGGTTCCATGATGGCACTTGGTATTGCAGTCGGTGGATACGTAGTTGAAAACATCAGTCCACAATTGGCTCTGGGTGGGGTTTCTGTCGGTTTAATTGTTTCTACTATTTATGTGTGGTGGTATGCGGCGCCAAGATTGCCTGAGGCAAATAAGCCGCTATCGGAAACCCAAAAAATTGAAGTGCTAGCCGATTTGGAATCACCTGCAGAATAGAAGATCTAGCGCAGCGAAGACTTATCCGATTTCAAAACTTACTGGTCAGTAACAAATTGTGTTTAGAAATACAAAAATAGCCAGTCGTGTTCTGCTTGTAGTTGAACTGTGATTTCTAACCACGTAGTTAAACTGAACGTGTGCGACAATCAAAGCACGCGACCAGTCTCGGGATTCAAGAAAAGAGAAAACAACATGGTAAAAACTTCAGTTCGTTCCACAAGTAACTTAACTGGCTTGGAATGGTTGCGCGCACGTATGGACAAACTTGGCTATAAATCACTTGAGGAAGTTGCCCAGGAAATTCAGATCAACCGTGGGAATCTTTACCGCTACTTTTCGCTCGAAACTCGCCCTAGTGTTGCACTACTACCTAATTTGTGTCGCGCCCTAAAGGCCTCTCCAGCCGAAATTCTAAAAGCGCTGGAAATACTAGGACCTAACGATCGAATCTAAGCCATAGCTTTCACATGGGTCTGTGGTTGTAATGATCTGCGTTCCAATTCTGTCTCTAATGAATACTCGCGCAGGTGCTAAGTCTTCCTGGTGAAGTTGATGAAGCGCTTTTTCCACGGCTGCAGCTAATTCAATTCCACAAAATGCAATTGCTTGACCAAGATCTTCACTCGCGCTGATAGTTAAACGAACTCGTGGACCTTCCAAAAGGTCAACTCGTGGCGAAATGGCTTCATCACTCAGCACTAACTCCAGCATTTAATTAACAATCCTCTGCGTATGGCGGATACTAGATCTAATACCCGCGTTGCCGAAACGCATCTTAGTCTAAGCCGTGTCACTTGCAGCTTGCACGGCACGTAGTTTGCTATGTTGGCGGACAAGAGACCGATTTGTAACTGCATGCACATTAGGTTATGTCTACGCACTGACAATATTTACTCCAATAGCAACATGTTGACTATCTGAAACCTTAGGTATATCGCTTAATAAGTCCCACCTAATCCATTTCAGTAGAGTTACATCATGAGTGAGTTGCCTGAATCCAAAGGAACTAAACACCACCCATCGCGCCGTCAAATTCGAAGTGCTGGATATTTCTCTCGCATTGGCCCAGGAATCGTAACTGGCGCAGCAGATGATGATCCATCGGGAATTGGCACCTATTCTCAAACTGGAGCCCAGTTTGGATATCGATTCCTATGGGCAGCGCCACTCTTACTACCCTTCGCTTTCGCAATTCAGGAGACTTGCGCTCGACTTGCTCTAGTAACTGGGCAAGGTCTGGCCAGAATTATTAAACGCAGGTTGCCAAACTCAGTATTACTCCTAACTATTGCACTCGTTGCGCTCGCCAACACAGTGAACATTGCTGCTGACTTAAGTTCAATGTCTGCAGTCATCGCCATGTTTATCCCACTCCCACACCTTGCTGGCGTGGTTTCTATTGCCCTAGTGGTCGGATTAGCCGAAATCATCATCCCCTACCACCAATACGCAAAGATTCTTAGGTGGCTTTGTCTTTCGTTAATTAGTTACGTCGCAGTTTTAGCAGTTGCCAACGTTGATTGGAATCTCGCTTGGTACTCCCTCACCCACATTGATATTGAGTTCTCTAAACTTCACATCGCAGCTATCATCGCGATTGCCGGCACCACGATTTCTCCTTATCTTTTCTTTTGGCAAGCAGCTGAAGAGATGGAAGCTAATAGCGGCTCACCTGACACATCTCAAACTCACATCAGGGCTATGCGAGGTGACGTCTTTGCTGGCATGTTCTCTGGCGTCTTCGTAATGTTTGCCATCATGACAACAACCGCTGCGACTTTAAATGTCCAAGGGATAACACAAATTAGTTCACCTGAACAAGCAGCTCTTGCACTTGAACCAATTGCTGGTCAGGCCGCCGGCGCCCTCTTTGCACTTGGAATTTTAGGCACGGGGTTACTTGCAATTCCAGTTTTGGCAGGCTCCACTGCCTATGCAGTAAGTGAAGCCATGGGTTGGCGAGAAAGTTTGGAGCGTAAACCAAGTCAAGCCAAACAGTTCTACGCAGTGATAGCAGTATCTATGTTGATAGCAGTTGCGCTTAACTTTCTTGGGATAAATCCCATGCGCTCACTAGTTGTTGCAGCTTTACTTAACGGTTTAACTGCCCCGGTTTTAATGGTTATTATTTGGTGGCTCGCCAGAGATAAACAACTTCTTGGCGAATGGGTTTCCCCATGGTGGTCAAACTTATTAGTAGGAGCAGGGGCAGTATTCATGGCTGCACTGCCGGTACTTTGGTTATTTGCGCCTAACTAAAGGAAAGTCAAAACTTACTTTGATTTTGTGAGCTTCCAAGCCAGCGGTAACACAGCGCCAGCGGCAACTGCCTTAATTAAATCGCCAACTAAAAATGGTACGACGCCGTTTACAACGGCCCAAGTAATTGTGTTGCCAGTTGTGAATGCTAACCAAGGGGCACCTAGCGCGTAAATAAGAACACTTCCCGTAAGGAAAGCAAGCGCTGTGGTGCCGCTCTTGGTACTTGCACCCTTACTAGAAATCCGCCCAACAACATAGGAAGCCAAAACAAACCCAATCAAGTACCCACCGGTTGCTCCGACTACAACTTCATGGCCGCTAGCGCCACCAGCCAAAACTGGCGCGCCTGCAACTGCCAAAGTGAGGTAAAGAACTTGCGCCAAAACTGCGCGCTCTGCGCCAAGGGCGGCTGCGCCAGCTAGCACTGCAAATGTTTGCAGCGTAAGAGGTACTGGAGTAAATGGAAGTGGAATTGCTATTTGAGCTGCAAGCGCAGTAAAGCCAGTTAGCCCCAGAACTAAAACGGCATTACGAACGCGAGACTTCGTTGCCCAGGAATCTACTATTACTCCTGTTACTGCTTGGGTGCTCATTTAGTTCCATCCTCTGTTAAGGGTTTTGCCCACTAGGTAACTTTCCACTTCCCACCAGCCTATACGAGGGGTTTTTGCCCTGCGCCAGGACATTAAATGTGGTTTCGGTAGCCTGTACTCATCTAAAGCGAGTTACTTGATCGGGAGCAGGCATGAGACATTTTGATCAGGCACAACTCGATGAATCATTAACCTTTCCAAACTTGATTGAAAGTCTGCGCAGCGCTTTTGCCGGCAGCTGGACTACTCCAATGCGACACCATCACGGTATGCCAGGTGTGGATGTAAATGGCGCAGAAGTAGAAAATGCGCTCTTGCTTATGCCTGCGTGGACTGGACCTGGCGCCGAAAATTTTGTAGGCGTGAAACTTGTCGCGGTTTACCCAAGCAATGGCCAAAAAGATCTGCCAAGTATCCATGGGTTGTACTACTTAATAGATGGCAACACTGGCCAACCACTGGCAACAATGGATGGCGCCCGAATGACAGTTTGGCGAACTGCAGCAGCATCTGCGCTTGCTTCGACTTATTTGTCGCGCCCCGAGAGTTCCACGTTAACGATGATCGGTACTGGCGCACTGAGTCCATTTATGATTCAGGCGCACATGGCGGTTCGCCCAATTACTGAAGTGTTTTTATGGAATCACAATATTCGCCGGGCACATGAACTTGCCGAAGAATTACGTGACCAAGGTTTGCCAGTTACTTCGCACCCTGATCTGGTAACTGCAGTTGCGAAGAGTGACATAGTTTGCGCTGCCACCCTCACCACAACTCCATTGATATTTGGTAAATGGGTTAAGCCTGGAACTCACATCGACACTGTTGGAGCGTTCACTCCAACTATGCGTGAAACGGATGACGAATTAGTCAAGTTAGCGTCACTGTTTTGTGATACTCGAGCCGGGGCTCTTAAAGAAGGTGGCGACTTAGCGATTCCGATTTCACAAGGTGTTATTTCGAGTGACGATATTCTTGCCGACTTACATGAACTAACTCGAGGTGGGCACCCAGGACGAACTTCGCTAGAAGAAATTACCTACTTTAAATCAGTTGGAACTGCTTTGGAAGACTTAGCTGGCGCGATTGCGGTCTGGAACGCTCGCTAACTGCTCTCCGTCTCACCGTAAAATTCACGTCGAAAAACCGTGCGCGCTCGTCGAGTTACCCGACGATAGTCATCTATAAATTCGCCGCCGCCACGAACTCCGTAGCCTAGTAAATGCGCGACTCGAGAAAGCTCAACTAAGTCTGTGGGTACCATGTCCAACGCTTTACCGCGCACTAACATCACAGCATTTCGCACCTGCATCACAAGGCGCCAAGCCTGGGTCAAAACTAATTGATCAGCCTGGGAAATTAATTCGTGCTCAGTTTCCAGACGAAGCGCTGGCATAGTTTCGGTAATTGCAATCTCAGAGATGCTAAATCCGAATTCAAGTTGCTTAATCTGAACTAACCATTCGACATCAGATAATCCGCCAGGTCCAAGTTTGGTATGCAGACTTGGATCAACTCCCCGAGGTAGGCGCTCAGATTCCATCCGCGCTTTAAGTCTTCGAATTTCGCGCAATTCAATTTCCGTTAAACCCGCTGGTTTGTATCGAATTGGATCTATTAGCGCAATGAATTTTTTACCAAGCTCAGTATCACCCGCAACAAACTTGGCCCGCAGCAGCGCTTGTGCCTCCCAACCAGATGACCAATTTTCATAATACGAAACAAAGGAACTAAAGCTTCTAGCCAATGGCCCACTTTTACCTTCTGGGCGAAGGTCAGCATCAATTGTCAGTTCTGGATCAGTACTTACCGTCATTAGTAAGGTGCGAAGTTCATTTGCAATTGCGTGGGCAATCTGTGCACTTTTTTCAGGTTTGGAACTATCCGCATAAACAAACATCACATCAGCGTCGCTGCCATAACTTAGATCGCCACCTCCGTACCTTCCCATCGCAATTACTGCGAATGGTGGGGCATCTGGCGTTTGCGAAATTATTGCCGCAACGGTACCCGAAATTGTTGCGGTGGTTACCGCAGTGAGTGCATTTCCAACTTCTTCAATGTCAAGTAAACCAAGCACGTCAGCAGCGCTAATTCTAAATAATTCTCGTCGGCGCATTGCGCGAAGCGCTGTAACAACATCAGCTGCATTGTCATAACGATCAGCTGTTGCTTTGGCTTCAGCGAGTAACTCAACTTCTGTTCGAGGCGCTAATGAATCATTAGAAACTAATAGGTTTACGGCATCTGGAGATTTAAGTAATAAGTCTGTCGCGTAGCGACTTGTTCCAAGAATTATTGCTAAGCGATGTGCAGTAGCAGACTCATCCCGCAGTAGACGAAGATACCAAGGCGTAGTTCCAAGAGCCTCACTTACCCGCCGAAATCCAAATAGCCCAGCATCTGGATCTGGTGTGCTGGCAAACCAGTCCAGCATCACTGGCAGGAGTGTGCGTTGGATAACAGCGCGACGGGTTACGCCAGAAGTTAAGGCTTCTAGATGACGTAAGGCACCAGCAGGATCCAAATATCCCAGCGCAGCAAGTCGATTCACTGCATCATCAGAGGAAAGTTTTACATCTTGATTTTCTAATTTGGCTACCGCTTGCAGCAATGGGCGATAAAACAATTTTTCATGAATCCGACGCACTTCACGAGCGTGTTTTTTCCATTCCTTGATCAAGTCACTGTTTGGGTCTAGTAAAAATCCCATTGATCTACCCAATGCGCGCTGTTGGTTCTCATCAGTTGGCATGATGTGGGTTCGCCGCATTCGTTGCACTTGAATACGATGTTCCAAAGTGCGTAAGAATCGGTAAGCAGTATCGAGCGCGATCGCATCATCTCTGCCTACATATCCCCATGATGCCAATTGCTCTAAGGCAAGCAGAGTGTTTGGATTTCTAACCATGGTGTCGCTTCGACCGTGCACCATTTGGAGCAGCTGGACAGCAAATTCCACATCACGCAGTCCACCGCGGCCAAGTTTAAGTTCGCGATCTGCATCTTTGGCTGGCAATAATTCCGTAACCCGCTCACGCATCGCCTGCACATCACCAACAAAATTAGGCCGGGACGAAGCTTGCCAAATTAGTGGCGTGATCGCAGCAATAAATCGATTGCCAAGATCAAAGTCGCCAGCCATAGGCCGGGCTTTAAGTAGCGCCTGGTATTCCCAGGTCTGCGCCCAGCGTTGGTAGTAATCAAGATAACTTTCTAAAGTTCTAACTAGCGCGCCAGACTTTCCTTCTGGACGCAGCCCGGCATCTACTTCCCAGATAGTTCCTTCGGAAGTTACGGCAGAACAAACTTTCATAATGGCTTTGGCTAAGTCGGTGCCTGCGGTAATCACCTGGTCTTCTGTCGCCCCGATTGCTGGTTCAACGAGAAACATCACGTCAACGTCGCTCACGTAGTTAAGCTCGCGCGCACCACACTTTCCCATTGCAATGATGCTGATGCTTGTTGCTTTCGAATCTGGAACATTTGCTCGCGATATCACTAACGCACTTGCTAATACGGCATCTGCTAAGTCACTTAATGACTGCGCTATGCCAGGTAAAACATTTACGCTCTGTGATCCATCTGCAAGATCAACGCCGGCTATGGCACAAACCTGGCGGCGATATGCAATACGTAATGCATCAAGTGCCATGTCCCAATCAAGTCCAGCAACGCTGGAAATCAAATCTTTGTGCATTTGCTCAGCGCTTGGCACATCATGGGCATCTAGTACGTATCCGATGTGGGAAGGGTGCCGAGTTAAGTGCTGGCCTAATGCTTGCGAGGCGCCAAGAAGTTTTGCTAATTTACACCAATTTTCAACGGACCAGGATTGGGCGTCCACCGCGCCGCTGTTAATTATTTGCGCAAGGCTCGCTAGCGCAAGGTCTGGGTCAGCTGCCTCTGTTACAAATTCCAACTTTGAATCAAGGATTTCGCATTCAAGTAGAACTTGTTGGCACGCAGCAGTGTCGGCAAAACCCATACGGGCTAGTCGGGCTAATTGCGAGGAACCACGGGAAGCGGTCACAGCGCTTCGCTCTGATAGTCCTTAACAAGTTGGGCCCAGGCATGGAACACTGGACGCCAAGTATTAACTAACTCAATTTCCGCTGCAGCGACATCCTGGCATGCTTGCTCTAACGAGTTTTCAGTTTTGGCAAGTTCATCATCTGTTGCAGCCCAACTAGAAAAAATTTCGGAATCAATCTCTGGATGAAATTGCACGCCATAAACATTTTCCCCAACTCGAAAAGCTTGAACTGGGCAAACATCATTTCCCGCAAGGACTATTGCATCGTCAGGCAAGTCAGTTATGTAATCCTTGTGCCACTCCGCCGCAATTACATCTTGACCTGCGAGCTTTCCAAACACCGGATCACTCGCAGCGTCTTGTGAAACTCGAAAGCTGGCAATACCAATTTCCGGAACTGGTGTTGGTTGCACAACACCATCTACCGCAGTTGCCAAAAGTTGGCCCCCAAGACAGATGCCAAAAAATGGAACATCATTTGCAATTACGTCCTTGAGTAACGAACGAGCATCAGTTAGCCAAGGAAATTCCACATCATCATTTGCGCCCATGTAGCCACCCATGGCAATCGCGCCAGAAATATGCGCCGGCAACACGGCTGGCACGATCTCGCCACGGTAAGCATGGACGACCTCTACATCAACACCAACTTCGTTAATCCATTGCCCAACGAGGGAAACTGGATCATCGATTTCGTTTTGAATAACCAGAACTATCGGTTTCACTTACAGCACCGGCAAATATTTATCGAGTTCATATGCGCTAACTTGTGATCGATACTCTTCCCACTCCGCGCGCTTATTGCGCAAGAAGAAGTCAAACACATGTTCCCCTAATGTTTCTGCGACTAGCTCGCTTTTCTCCATCACCTTGATAGCGTCGCCCAAGGATTGAGGTAGTGGCGCAATGCCAAGAGCTGCTCGCTCGGGCTCAGTCAATGACCAAACATCATCTTCTGATCCTGGCGGTAATTCATAACCCTCTTCGATTCCCTTCATACCTGCAGCCAACATCAGCGCAAATGAAAGATACGGATTGCATGCGGAATCTAAGGAACGGAACTCAATGCGAGTGGAGTTTCCTTTTGAAGGTTTATACATAGGTACTCGAACTAACGCGGATCGGTTGTTGTGACCCCAGCATATAAATGACGGCGCTTCCCCACCACCACTTAGTCGCTTGTAGGAATTGACCCATTGGTTTGTGACGGCCGTAATTTCCGGAGCATGGCGCAATAGCCCAGCAATGAATTGCCGTCCCGTTTTTGATAACTGATATTCGGCGCCTGCTTCATAGAAAGCATTTCGGTCACCTTCAAATAGCGACAAGTGAGTATGCATGCCTGAACCTGGGTACTGCGAGAACGGCTTTGGCATGAATGAGGCATATACCCCTTGCGCTAAGGCAACTTCTTTCATGACAACTCGAAAGGTCATGATGTTATCCGCAGTTGTTAATGCATCGGCGTAACGTAAATCAATTTCTTGTTGACCTGGCGCACCTTCATGGTGACTAAATTCAACTGAGATTCCCATGGCTTCGAGCATTGTGATTGCTTGGCGCCTAAAGTCATAGCCAATGCCACTTGGTGAATGGTCAAAGTAACCCACTTCATCAATAGGAATTGGTTGCACACCTTTTTCTGGCTGATTCTTAAATAGGAAAAATTCAATTTCCGGATGGGTATAAAACGTAAATCCCTTGTCAGCTGCCTTAGTTAATGCACGAGTAAGTACGTGACGCGGGTCAGCCCAAGAAGGCGATCCATCTGGAAGTTGAATATCGCAAAACATTCGAGCCACGCTATTTTCTTCGCCGCGCCAAGGCAGGATGGAAAATGTTTCTGGGTCAGGGATAGCCAACATGTCAGATTCATAGACGCGGGCAAAGCCCTCAATGGCTGAGCCGTCAAACCCAATGCCTTCTGCAAACGCGCCTTCGAGCTCTGCGGGGGCAATCGCGACTGATTTAAGAGTGCCGAGAACATCGGTAAACCATAACCGCACAAAGCGAATGTCACGTTCTTCAATGGTGCGTAATACGTATTCTGTTTGTTTATCCACTACACCATGATGAATTACTTGCGTTACGGCTGTGTTACAGCAAATCCAGTCTGCATTTATGCTTTATCTGTGCCCCAAATTCGCTTAGCGTTAGTGCAACTTAACCCGATAGTGGGCGATCTAGCGGGCAATGTGGCCAAGTGCCTAGAGGCTGTTAAGACTGCTGCGGCAAGTGGAGCAGACGTCGTAGTTCTTCCAGAAATGGTAGTTACGGGATACCCAGTAGAAGATTTGGCGCTTCGTCCAACTTTTCAGCAAGCATCAGAGCTCGCCACCGAAAGTTTTGCAGCCAAGCTTAAATCTGAAGGACTCGGCGACGTTCTGGTTTTTGTAGGCTACTTACGTCGCACCACCGACGTTGAAGCCAAAACTTTGGGCACCCCACGCGGTGGTCCGATGAACTGTGCTGGCGTTATTTACGACGGCGTGATTCAAGCAAGTTACGCAAAGCATCACCTTCCGAACTATGGCGTCTTTGATGAATACCGATATTTTGTACCTGGAAATAACTCCCTACTTGTGCGTGCATTTGGCATTGACATTGCCGTAGCAATTTGCGAGGACTTGTGGCAAGACGGCGGGCCAGTTGCGCAAGTGAAGGCGAATGGCGCGGGACTCTTAGTTGTTTTGAATGGTTCGCCTTACGAGCGAGATAAAGATGACGTGCGCCTGGAATTAGTAACCCGCAGAGCGCGCGAAGCGGACGTGACCTTGGCATACGTGAACATGGTTGGTGGCCAAGATGAATTAGTGTTCGAGGGCGATTCAGTAATTGTGAGTGCCTCTGGCGAGGTTATTGCCCGTGCTAAGCAATTTGAAACTGATCTACTCTTTGCCGACTTGGACTTGCCAGCCAGTGGCTCCAACACTGTCTTGCCAACTGGCGAATTAGTTACTGAACTAGCTGGATCGAAAGTTCACGATCACGGGATAAGTATTGCCAGAGTTGTTGAGCCTCGCCTTGAGCCATTAGCTGAGGTTTACGCTGCCCTTATTACTGCATTGCGCGATTACGTAATTAAGAATGGCTTTAAGTCAGTAGCACTTGGACTTTCTGGAGGCATTGATTCTGCGCTCGTTGCTGCTATCGCAGCCGATGCAATTGGAGCCACCAATGTCTATGGCGTTTCCATGCCATCTAAGTACTCTTCGGATCATTCAAAGTCTGATGCCCAAGATAGCGCCAAACGAATTGGCTTGAATATGCGCACAGTAGAGATCGAGCCAATGATGAAGGCTTACTTAGAAAATTTGGAACTTACTGGGTTGGCGGAAGAGAACCTTCAAGCTCGAGTGCGCGGCATGACTTTGATGGGAATTTCTAATCAAGAAGGTCACCTGGTTCTAGCTACTGGAAATAAGAGTGAGCTTTCTGTTGGCTATTCCACAATTTATGGTGACGCAGTTGGCGGCTTCGCGCCGATTATGGATGTTCCAAAATTCGATGTCTGGGCATTAGCGAACTGGCGAAACTTGCAAGCTAAGGATCGAAGCGAAGTTGCCCCCATCCCAGAGGCCAGCATTTCTAAAGAGCCAAGTGCAGAGTTACGACCTGGCCAACAAGATTCTGATTCCTTGCCTAACTATGAGGAACTAGACGCGATCTTGCTGGCCTATGTTGAGCAAGATAAAAGTGCTGACCAAATCATTGCAACTGGATTTGATCCAGAAACGGTTCATCGGATTTTGAAGTTAACTGATCGCGCAGAATATAAGCGCCGGCAATACCCGCCTGGACCAAAGGTCTCGGGAAAGGCGTTTGGCAAAGACCGCAGAATGCCCCTCACTAATTTCTGGAGCGAATAGCAAGCTGCCCCAAATCCCTGACACAATAGAGCTACAGATCCGGGGACTGCCTTTGCGCAGCCTCGAGAGTGGAGTTACAAATGTCTATCGAAGCGTTGTATGGCGGAAAACAATCCCGCCGAATCACAACCAGCGATCTCATCGATGCAAAATCACGGGGAGAAAAATGGCCCATGATTACTTCTTACGATGCGCTCAGTGCCAGCGTCTTTGATGAGGCCGGCATTCCTGTCCTATTAGTTGGCGATTCGGCAGCCATGGTGGTTTATGGATACGACTCCACAATTCCAGTCACAGTCTCTGACTTATTACCACTTGTTGCAGCGGTCGAGCGCGGCAGCAGCAGAGCAATGGTGTTAGCTGATCTACCTTTTGGTTCATACCAAGCAAGTCCAGCACAAGCCCTGGAAACTGCAGTTGAATTCATGCAAGTGGGTAAGGCGCACGCAGTAAAGATAGAAGGGGGCCGTCACATGGCAGATTATGTGGCGCTACTAACACAATCAGGCATCCCAGTTATGGGTCACATTGGATTGACCCCTCAGTCTGTGCATCAAATGGGAGGCTACAAAGTGCAAGGACGCGGGGACGCGGGTGAACAACTGATAGCAGATGCTCACGAACTCGTTGCGGCTGGAGTTTTTGGAATTGTTTTGGAAGTTGTACCGCATGAATTAGCCAGTCGATTGACCGCCCAAATTCCAGTTCCCGTAATTGGTATTGGCGCAGGCCCTGGAACTGATGCCCAAGTGATTGTTTGGCAAGACTTACTTGGTTTAACGCCAGGTAAGCAAGCAAAGTTTGTAAAACATTATGCAAATGTGCGCGAAGAAATGTTAAGTGGTGCACGCGCATGGGCAACGGATGTAACTAGTGGTGCTTATCCAGATTTGGATCACTCCTACATTTAAGTTGCTAAAGAATAATTTAGATTTTCTATAGTCGCTTTTTTTCGAATGCCACTTAGTAATAAGCAAAAGTATTTTGAGATTTATTTTTTGATATTTATTAAAAAATCCGTAAATTTTTAGTATTTTTTTAGATTTTTTTAAAAAATTTCCAATTAGGACTCGAGCATTGCAACGTTTCACATTCGCGCCTTAAAAAACTCGTAGCGTATTTGTCTGCGCAATAATTTGCTAAAAAGTACTGATGTCATAGGGGTTTTTTCCGCTTTTTTGAATTCTCAATTCAAGAGAAATTTCCTAAATTTCTATCCCAAATGTGTAGATATTTGGAAAAAATCTGCAAAAAATTCACCGCGACACGCAGAAGGCATATTTGCAATAAAACAAACAAACTATGGAAATTTCTGCCAACCTAGTAACAAGAACCTTCGGGAAGTCCGAGGGTCTTACCTCGAGGAGGACCTGTGGCTGCCAAGAAAACCACAGCACGTAAGGCACCTGCTAAGCGCAAGGTTGCTAAGAAGAAGGCTGTAGCCAAGAAGACTCCAGCGAAGAAGGCTGCAAAGCGCAAGGCACCAGCAAAGAAGAAGGCTGCCAAGAAAGCACCAGCTAAGAAGAAGGCTGCCAAGAAAGCACCAGCAAAGCGCAAGGCTGCAAAGAAAGCCCCTGCGAAGCGCAAGGCTGCAAAGAAAGCCCCTGCTAAGAAGAAGGCTGCAAAGAAAGCCCCTGCGAAGCGCAAGGCTGCAAAGAAAGCCCCTGCTAAGCGCAAGGCTGCAAAGAAAGCCCCTGCTAAGAAGGCACCTGCAAAGCGTAAGGCTGCAAAGCGCAAGCCAGCTGCAAAGAAGTAATTTCCCCCTGCTTCAACAAAAACCCCGCTCCCATTTTTGGGGGTGGGGTTTTTGCTTTGGCAAACTAACTTAAAAATGAATTACTTAATCCTCGTCTTGCTCATCTAACTCCTGGTTGCGAG
>JBDNJO010000014.1:0-6014 GCA_041687715.1 Candidatus Nanopelagicales bacterium | reverse complement strand
TCACTTGTTAGCGCCTAGCGCAAACGTTTTAACTTCATGAACAGTTGGCCCTCTGATCTCACGCCAGCTGGTTCTACTGGTTGGCAAGTGAAAGCAATTTCTTGGTTGCTAGATCGGTGTCCCTCAGAGTTTCGTACCTACGAGGTATTTCGAACCCAGCCAGTGGCACTTGGTTATGTAGCGCAATTTCATCTGGAGCATCAAGTTGAAGCGATTCGCGATGCGTACCGAAGTGCTCGAACTACTTCCAATCTAAAGCCGGAACCACTTGATGAATTACTCGCAGCACTTGAGCACGAAGGCGCCAGATTAGCGTTAGAGCTGGAGCAGGCAAGCACTGTCATAACTGCGTTGTTGAATCAAAATTCCCTGTAGTTAAGGCCCCTGATCAAGGGGAGTTAAAGCCTCTGGCAGAGGGCAGATAACTGATTTGGTCATTAGACTTGGCAGGATGATCCGCTTCTGACGGGGTCTGGCTAGCCGCAAGCTATTTCGGGAGGTGGGTTTATGTCGATCCTAAAAGGCGTTGAATCCCCAGCAGACCTGCGCTCGCTGACTCCAACTCAACTTGATCAATTAGCAAGTGAAATTCGAAAATCTTTAGTGGATTACGTGACTCGCACCGGCGGTCACTTAGGTCCAAATCTTGGGGTTGTTGAACTAACGCTTGCACTGCACCTAGTTTTTGATTCGCCAAAAGATCCAATTTTGTGGGATACCGGCCACCAAACTTATGTGCACAAAATGATTACAGGTCGCGCTGGTGATTTTGATTCACTTCGCCAAGAAGGTGGGCTATCGGGATACCCGAGCCGCGCTGAGAGTATTCACGACGTTATCGAAAACAGTCACGCCTCAACTGCGCTTTCATACGCAGATGGAATTGCTAAAGCGTTTGAAATTCATGGCGAAAGTGATCGACATGTAGTTGCTGTTGTTGGTGACGGCGCTCTAACTGGTGGCATGACATGGGAAGCGCTAAATAACATTGCCGATGGTTCGGACCGCTCGATCGTCATTGTCGTTAACGATAACGAGCGTTCGTACTCACCAACTATTGGTGGGATGGCCCGACACTTAGCAACGCTTCGAACCACAAAGGGTTACGAAAGATTTTTAGACTGGGGTAAATCAGTACTTGAGCGAACCCCAGTAGTTGGTGCGCCAGTTTACGACGCACTTCACGGCATAAAAAAAGGCATTAAGGATTTCATCGCACCGCAGGGACTCTTTGAAGATCTCGGACTTAAGTACATTGGACCAATTGACGGTCACAAGATTTCTGACATGGAATTTGCTTTCCAGCGTGCACGCGATTTTGGTGGACCCGTCATTGTGCACGTTATTACTGAAAAGGGTAGAGGTTACAAGCCAGCGGAATCAGATGAAGCGGATCGTTTCCACGCTGTTGGCATAGTTGATCCAGATACTGGTAAACCGTTAACGGCATCAGCAAAATCGTGGACCTCAGTGTTTTCTGGGGAGCTCGTTGCAATCGGATCAGAGCGACAAGATTTAGTGGCAATTACTGCAGCCATGCTTGGTCCTACTGGCTTAGGTGCCTTCGCAGAAAAATTCCCAACTCGCACCTTCGATGTTGGCATTGCCGAACAGCACGCAGTAACAAGCGCCGTTGGCATGGCGCATGCCGGACTCCATCCGGTAATTGCGATTTATTCCACGTTTTTGAACCGCGCTGTCGATCAAGTCATCATGGATTGCGCGCTCCATAACGCAGGTGTGACTTTCGCGCTAGATCGCTCGGGTGTTACTGGTGATGATGGTGCGAGCCATAACGGTATGTGGGATATGGCCTTACTACGCGTTGTTCCTAACTTGGATTTATTTGCGCCACGTGATGGCCAGCAATTGAAATCTGCGCTACGAAATTCAGTAGCAAAGTCAGATCACCCAACAGTTATTAGATTCTCCAAAGGAGCTGTCCCAGCAGACATTCCAGCTGTTGCTCAACTTGGTTTCGCCGATGTGCTGCTGGCTGCTGATCGACCAGAAGTAACGATCGTTGCCATAGGTGTTATGGCAACCCAGTCGCTGGAAGCAGCTAAGAACTTGCAAGATCAGGGATTCAGAGTGGAAGTTATCGATCCAATCCAAGTTTTACCCGTTTCACCCGAACTCGTTAACTACTTGAGTGCAAAAGAGTATGTAGTAACAATCGAGGACGGCTTGGTTGACGGCGGCATTGGTGAAGCAATTGGCAGTGCGCTTCGCAACGTAAATTCGCAAACCCGTGTTATGTCCCTTGGCATACCAAAGCAATTTTTAGATCACGCCACACGTAAGTCGATCCTTAATAAGTTACATCTGGATGCCCAAGGTATTTCTGAAGCCATTGGGCGGGGACTTAAAACCACAGTTATTTAGCGGCCGCTCTTACTTTGAAGATTAACTCTCACTCAGCGACCAAATGGCAGTTTCTAAAACTGGACCAACAACTTCTATTTGCCATGGTCTTGCCCCAAAGTTACGCAACTCCGCTTGAAGTAATTCGGGATTCTCTGGCGGGGACCAAAGCACTCGACGAATGGTTTCAGGTGTCATTAGATTTTCAATTGGCAAAACTAGCTCTTCAGCAGTCGCGGTTAATGTTGCTCGGGTGAATTCAAGTCGGCGCCAAGCCGCAGGATTTCGGGCTTCCCAGTTTCGAGGTGCTGGCGTGCCAGCGGCTGGCAACTTTAGGGGTGGAAGTTGATCCTCGGGAAGCGAATGCGCTAGTAAAGTTGCTTCAATCCAAGTATCTGCGTGCCGCTTTACATTTCGTAAGTTCATGAAAGAAAGTGTTCGCAATTCAGATTTTGTCGTGAGTCCAGAATTAGCGAGTGTGACTATGTGTGAATCTGAAAGGATTCTGCCAGCTGCGATGTCCTGCTCGCGAGCAATTTCATCACGAGCTTGCCAAACCTCACGGATTATTGCGATTTCGCGCGAACTGCGGATGACATGCATACCCGAAGTTCGCCGCCATGGATCTACCCGTTCGATGGGAAGTGTGGTGCGCCGAACGTGATCAAACTCCTGGACTGCCCAATCAAGTTTGCCGGCATCAGTTAGTTGCTGGTTTAAGACTTCCCACAATTCAATAAGGAACTCCACGTCTAGCGCAGCGTAATTTAACCAGGACTCAGGCAGTGGGCGAGTTGACCAATCTGCGGCGCTATGTTCTTTTGCTAACGAAAAACCAAGTTGGGTTTCAATCATTGGCCCTAAACCAACTCGCGGGAGTCCAAGTAATCTTCCAGCCAATTCAGTATCAAATAGTCCAGCAGTTGGAATGAGTCCAACTTCTGCAAGACAAACTAAATCCTGCGAAGCTGCGTGCAAAATCCAATCCACATCTTGCAATGCGTTTTGCAACAGATTCAAATTCTCAAAACCTGTTGGGTCGATTAAGTGCGAACCTGAGCCCTGGCGTCGCAGTTGAATCAGATACGCACGTTGACTAAATTTAAAACCACTAGCGCGCTCAGCATCTAAAGCCACTGGTCCAGTGCCTTGGGAAATTGCTTCAACTATTTTGAGTAACTCTGCCGCTGTGGTGGCAATTTTGGGAAGCCCATCGCGGGGCTCCGAGACTTTAACGCTGGTTACTTCTGAAATTTCTTCGGTAGGAGAAATCACGTCATCAGGGTCAGTATTTTGCGATGTCATAGTAAATTTTTTTAGCGTTTATGAGAAAGCGCAGAAACCCCATCTGGCAATGGCATGAGGCCAGAACTCTTTTCAACTAATGCTAGCCAAGCGCCAATGTGATTCGACAAGTCAGCACCATCTGGCGACCAAGACGCTCTAATTTCTAAATCTGTTTGAGTTGAGCGATCTTCCAATCCTGCAAATGAGCGCGAGACGGTGCGAGTTACGGTTCCAGATACATTGTGATAATCCGCGCCGGCATCGCTAAGTGCATCTGTTAGCCAAGACCAGGCGACTTCATCAAATAGATCGTCGGTCACAACATCAGATTCAATTGGAGCTCGCACGAAGGAAACCACTCGAAATGTGCCATCCCAGGTATCTTGACCTGCTGGGTCATGCAGAACAATAAAGCGGCCAACAGCTAGTTCTTCATCATCCGCATCGATTGCTTCTACCGCGATTGCAATACTGTGAGGGGCCAGGCGCCCTGGTGCCGGCACTTCTTCCAGTACAAATTCTGAACGCAGTTTTGGAGATTTAAGGCTAGCTAGTGCGCTCTCCCAAACATCCACGGTCGATACACCTGCTCCCATTAATTCCATTATCTATAAGCATATAAACAATGAACGAGATGTAGCTCTAGGCGCGCGGTTGGATAGGCTAACCAAATGCCTGTGATTCTCGCACTACTTTCCAGTTTGGTTTGGGGATTATCCGACTTTCTTGGTGGCACGCTAAGTAAAAAGCGCAAGGCAATTGCTGTTATCGGCGGCTCACAAAGTTTTGGTTTAGTTTTCGTCTCGTTACTTACGATTGCATTTCAAGCTTGGACCTGGAATCAAGCGGTTTGGATTAATGGCGCGATAGCGGGCGTCATGGGATTATTTGGCCTCGTCGGATTTTATATCGCATTAGCCACTGGCCAAATGGGAATAGTCGCGCCAATTTCATCGCTCAGCGCAGTTGTGCCAGTGACAATCGGTTTACTGCAGGGCGAGGAACCTTCAAACATGCAGCTAACTGGAATTGCAGTTGCGTTACTTGGAGTAATTCTGGCAAGTGGCCCAGAACTAAATGGCAGAGTTGATCCGCGCCCGGTTTTCTTGGCGTTATTTGCAGCAGTGAGTTTTGGTTTTGCGGTTTACTTTATGGCAATCGGTGCTCGGGTAAATCCAACAATGACTGTGACCGCAATGCGAACTGTGCAAGTTTTGATAGTTATTGCGTTGTTGTTAGTAGTTCGAAACATGGGCGGGTTAAAAAAGCGGGACACACCAATGTTGGCAACAATTGGAGCTTGCGACGCTGGGGCAAACGTGCTTTACACATTTGCCGCATCGCTTGGTTTGCTCTCGGTAGTTTCAGTTCTTGGTTCGCTTTATCCGATTGTCACGGTACTGCTGGCTTGGTGGATCCATAAAGAGCGATTGATGCGAGTCCAATATATTGGCATTGCCATCACTTTTGGTGGCGTTGCATTACTTGCCTTGGGTTAGTTGCTAACTTCCAGGTAATAACGTCATAGAAATTGAATTGATGCAATAGCGCAAATCAGTTGGGGTTTTGTAACCCTCACCTTCAAAGACATGTCCTAGATGAGAGTCGCATGCAGCGCAACGAATCTCAGTTCGCACCATACCCATGGACTTGTCCTTGATTTCAATTACAGATTCGGCGGCAAGGGGAGTAAAGAATGATGGCCACCCGCAACCACTGTGGAATTTTGCGTCACTCTTAAATAATTCTGCGCCACAGGCGCGGCAAGCGTAGACTCCAGTCGTTTCAGTGTCGGTGTATTCCCCGATGAATGGAGCCTCAGTACCAGAGGCCCGCAGCACGCGATACTCCTCGGCGCTTAACTCACTGCGCCATTGCTCGTCAGACTTTTCTACTTTTGCAACCATGGTTAAAGGTTACGGTAGAAATCATGTTTATGCTTTTCGATTTAGATACCGCTGGAACTTAAAGTCGCCAGCAATCGCTGTTGCAGCAAGGTCCCAGTTCAAGTCATTAGGTAACACATCTGGAAGATTGCTTACGACACCGCTCAGCACAGGAGAAATAGTTAAATCATATTCGTCAACCACATTTGCAGCCAGGAGTTGCGCCAACAATCCCGGACCACCTTCGCAAGTAACTTTTGGTAATCCTAAGTTAGAAAGAGTTTCAATCAATTTATTCCCAAAATCACTGCCGCTCGAAACTGAAACTACTTTAGCTACCTTGACCAATTCCGCAGATGGCTTAGCATCGCCCGCATTGATAACAATCGTTTGCATTTCGCCACCATGAAAAAGTGGAGCAGATAAATCCAAATCCAAACTTGAGCTGACAATTGCAAGGGTGGGTGTTGGTCGATT
>JBDNJO010000102.1:0-3723 GCA_041687715.1 Candidatus Nanopelagicales bacterium | reverse complement strand
CGCGAAACCGTTGCACTGCCAATAACGCGAGTTCCGTCATACATCACAGCTGCCTGACCTGCGGCAAGTCCGCGTAATGGTTCATCAAGCTGGATTGTCACAGAGTTTTCATTAAGGTTCAGCGTTGCAGGCAAGGCGTCACCGTGCGCGCGGATTTGGACGTGAATCCGATCGCCATGGGCCGGAAGTGGTCCAGCCCAACGCGGCTTAATTGTTTCAATTACATCAATATCAAGTAATACCGGCGGGCCAATCATTACTAAGTTTTTTGCTACGTCGACATCAACAACATATCGGCGTTCACCATCTCCAGTTGGATTTCCAAGGGCCAGTCCACGACGTTGTCCAACAGTAAAAGCATGTGCGCCAGCATGAGTGCCAACTTTATTTCCAGTTTCGACATCGATTACTTCACCTGGTACCGATTCAATCTGACGAGATAACCAACCCGCAGTGTCACCATCGGGAATAAAACAAATATCGTGACTATCTGGTTTCGCTGCAACTAAAATGCCGCGCCGATCAGCTTCAGCTCGAACTTCTACTTTGGTGCTGTCCCCAAGTGGAAACATTGAATGAGCAATCTGGTCTGCAGTTAAAACCCCAAGGACATAGGACTGATCTTTCAGCGGATCAATCGCTCGGTGAAGTTCGGGACCACTTGGACCTTGAAAAACTTGTGCATAATGGCCAGTGCAAACGGCATCAAAACCAAGTGCTATGGCTCGCTCTAACACTGCCTCAAATTTGATGCTCTCATTGCATCGCAGACATGGGTTAGGAGTGCGTCCAGCTGCGTATTCCGAAATAAAGTCTTCAATAACTTTTTCTTGAAATTCTGAAGAAAGATCCCAAACATAAAATGGTGCACCCAACATGTCTGCTGCGCGAAATGCATCATTGGAATCTTCAATCGTGCAACAACCTCGGGCACCTGTTCGATGTGATTGCGGATTGCGCGAAAGTGCCAAGTGAACAGCGGTTACGTCATGGCCCGCATCGACTGCGCGAGCAGCCGCAACAGCTGAGTCCACTCCGCCAGAAAGTGCAGCAAGTACTTTCATCAGACACGCACCGGCGCAGTTGTTACCTTGGGAACTCCGGCGCGCTTAGCGCGCTGAATTGCGCTCGGTAACGCAGAAATTAAGGCATCGACATCGGCTTGGGTTGAATTCCAACCTAAACTAAACCGCAATGTACTTCGGGCCTGATCTTCATCTGCGCCCATTGCAACCATGACGTGTGAAGGTTGCGGTACTCCAGCATTACAAGCGGAACCAACAGAACATTCAACGCCTTGCGCATCGAGCAACATAAGAAGTGAATCTCCAAGGCAACCAGGAAAAACAAAGTGCGCATTATTAACCAGGCGGTTAGTTACTGCGCCACTATAAATGGCATCAGGAGCAATTTCTTTTACTCGTTTTACTAAGTCGTCACGCAATGCATTTACTCGAGCAACAGTTTCGGTTTTTTGAGCGGTTGTTATTTCTAGCGCAGTCGCAAATCCAACAATTGCTGGAGTATCCAAAGTGCCAGAACGCACATCACGCTCTTGACCACCACCGTGAATCAATGGTGTGACATGGCAATCCCGACTAATAATCAATGCGCCAATTCCGTGCGGGCCACCAACTTTATGAGCCGAGACACTCATTGCGCACACACCAAGTTTTGAAAAATCTAAATCTAACCAAGCTGGCGCTTGAACTGCGTCAGTGTGGAATCTGATTCCAAATTCGCGGGTAACTTCTGTAAGCGCTGCGATATCGCTAATCGTGCCAACTTCATTGTTTGCCAGAATCACACTTACTAATGCAACATCTGTTGGGTCTTGGCCAAGTGCTTCCCGTAGGGCATCAACTGTTATTTCGCCGCTGGCATCAGATTTAATCCAAGTAACTTCGAAACCTTCGGATTCGCCAAGCCAACGAACGGGGTCAAGTACAGCGTGATGTTCTGTGCTGCCAGCAAGAATTCGATTGCGGCGTGGATCTTTACTGCGCTGATCCCAGGCGATTCCCTTAATTGCAATGTTGTTAGCCTCGGTACCGCCAGCTGTGAAAACAACTTCAGCAGAACCACAACCTAGAGCTCGAGCTACACGCTCACGGGATTCTTCAACTTGACGGCGCGCTTTTCGTCCAGCGGCATGAAGCGAGGACGGATTGCCAGGTTTGCCCAGCAACTCGGTCATGGCCGCAACGGCCTCCGGAAGCATTGGGGTCGTTGCAGCGTTATCTAAATACGCCACATCCCTATTCTAGTTGAGATAAACGAATAGCGAGTTTTCACAAAATTGTGAAAACTCGCTATTTCTTAAGTCTTTAACGCCTTATCTGCCTACTTACGAGCAGTTACCAAGGCAGTTAAATCTGGAACTACGGAATGTAAGTCGCCGACCACACCAAAGTCAGCCAAGTCAAAGATTGGCGCATCAGCATCCTTGTTAACTACAACTACGGTTTTGGAGGTCTGCATTCCAGCGCGATGCTGAATCGCGCCAGAGATTCCACTGGCTAAATACAACTGTGGCGAAACAGTCTTGCCAGTCTGACCAACTTGGAACTGGTGCGGGTACCAACCTGCATCAGTTGCTGCGCGCGAAGCACCCACTGCTGCGCCAAGTGCATCTGCAAGTGGCTCAATGATTTTGGTGAAACCTTCATCACTACCAACGCCGCGTCCACCAGAAACCACAATCGCAGCTTCGGAAAGATCGGGACGGCCACTCTTGGCAACCGATACTCGGTTAACAACTTTTGTGGCACTGGCACTTGCACTAATTTCCACTGCAACATCAACACGAGTAGCAGATCCACCTGATTGCACTGGTGCTATTGAGTTGGTGCGAACAGTGATGATTGGCGTACCCTTAGAAACTTTTGAGTGCACGATCGTTGCGCCACCGAAAACATTCTGGGTCGCAATTACATCCGCTGAGACTGCAACAGCGTCAGTGATGACACCCGAGTCGACAGCGATTGCTAGGCGTCCAGCAATTTCTTTGCCATCAGCTGAGGAGGGAATTAAAACTGCTGCAGGCGACTTTTCCGCCACGAGCTTTGCAAGCACATCTACCTTTGGAATAACAACGTGATCAAGCATTGCTTGGCTGTCAGCAACGTAAACAATCTTTGCGCCATGATCACCTAAGGTTGCAAGCGCTGCATCGGCACCTGGACCAATGAACACTGCGCTCGCCTCGCCTATACCGGCTGCCATTGCCAACAACTCAAGGGAAACTTTCTTAATGACACCGTCGGTGTGATCAATTAAAACTAATACTTCAGTCATAGCTACTCCTAGATAAATTTCTGAGTGACGAGGAATTCTTTAATTTTTTCGGCGCCGTTACCTTCATCTGTGATGATTGTGCCTTTTGCTTTCGCTGCGCGCTCGGCAAAGTCATTTACTTGGCTCCACGCATTTGCAAGTCCTACCGTGCTGGCATCTAAACCGATATCAGCCAAGCTGAGAGTTTCCATTGGAGCTTTTTTCGCAGCCATAATGTTTTTGAAGGATGGGTACCTTGGTTCGTTTGTTTTTTCAACAACCGAAACTACGGCTGGCAGAGAAGATTGAACTTCGTCATAACCATAATCAGTAACGCGGTGAATTGTTAAGCTATCGCCAGATAATTCAACTTTGTTTGCAAATGTCATCTGCGGTAAACCTAGTCGAGCAGCAACCATTGCAGGCACAACACTCATGCGAGCATCT
>JBDNJO010000101.1:0-6200 GCA_041687715.1 Candidatus Nanopelagicales bacterium | reverse complement strand
CCTGCTGCATCTCGCATGGCTTGTGCGCCCTGAACTGGTTGCGGGCTACCGCTATAAATTTGAGTGATACCCATGACGCTTAGCGATAGCAAAGTCCAGCCAATTGTTAATCGGCCTTTCTTTTGCGATGGCGCATCTGGGTGGCGCAAAGTTTGGATTGCTACACCTAGAAGAGCTATCGGCGCCAGCGCATCAAAAATTCCAACGGCGCCTGTCACAACACTTGTTATGACTCCCGAAACAAATCCAGATACATCAAACCAAACAACTGAAGCAACGATGATTGCAACACAAAGGTAAAGCAGCCCGAGCCCATCTCTGCGATGCGCAGGATCCAAGTCGCGAGCACTCCGGCCAAGTCCACGTGTGATGGCGCCAACTACATGAGCGATGCCAAGCCAAACTGCGCATGCAAAAGTGCGCAAACCATTCATGATTGAGGTGAGCGCTGAGGGTCTAGCAGATTTGCGACGCTTTACGGGGGCTCGTCCTTGGGCAGAATTACGCCCTTGTGGTCTGGATGCTGGTGGGCGCGGTCGAGTCTTTGCCGTTGACGGGGAAGCCATATAACAAATATATGTGAATCACACTGGTAACTCTGGCACCAAGGCTCTCGGCGTGTCGCGCATATGTTGCATATATCTCAATGGTTAAGGCGATATATAATTTTTCAATTTTCACTCGACAAGCTCACTCCGAGGAGTTCTGGCTGCTTGCTGCCTGCACTTATTCCGAAATGATAAGCGGCACAATCATTGGCCGGCGGCGATGCTTCTCGCCTACCCACTTACCGGTAACTCGCCTGACCATTTGTCCGAGTTGGTGGGTGTCAGTAACCCCTTCAGTAAGCGCAGTCTCTAGTGTTTTGCGAATTGCCGGAAGAATCTCGGCGAACACACTTTCTTCTTTACTAAAACCGCGCGCATGGATTTGAGGCCCTGCAATAACTTTTCGGTCAGCGAAGTTAACGGCAGCGACAATCGATAGGAAGCCATCTTCGCCAAGTGTCCTTCGGTCCTTAAGAAGTGACTCGGAAACCTCTCCTACTGTGGAACCTTCAACGTAAACATACCCACATGAGATTGCGCCAACGATTGAAGCGCGACCATCTACCAAATCCACAACTATGCCATCGCCAGCAAGAATTACGCGAGCTTGCGGTATGCCAGTTTTAATTGCAAGATCGGCATTCGCGCGCAAGTGTCGCCACTCCCCATGGATTGGCATGACATTTTTTGGTTTCACAATGTTGTAGCAGTACAACAATTCGCCCGCAGCAGCATGGCCAGAAACGTGAACTAGGGCATTTCCTTTGTGCACTACATGGGCGCCAAGTCGCGTTAAGTCATTAATGATCCGATAAACCGCATTTTCATTTCCTGGAATCAGCGATGATGCAAGGATCACCGTGTCGCCAGTACCGACAGAAATTGCATGATCTTGGTTTGCAATTCTGGCAAGAGCTGCCATCGGTTCACCTTGTGAGCCAGTGCAGATTAAAACTGCTTGGTCATCAGGCAAATTTGCAATTTCATCACTTGAGATTAATGTTCCACCAGGAATAGTTAAGTAACCTAGGTCACTTGCAAGCGCCATATTACGAACCATGGAACGCCCAACAAAAGCAACTTTCCGCTTATTGCTTGTTGCAACATCAATAATTTGTTGTACTCGATGAACGTGCGAAGCAAAAGAAGCAACTATTACCCGTCCAGTCGCGCCACCTATAACTTGTTGAAGTGTAGGAATAATGTCTTTTTCACTTGTGACAAATCCTGGCACTTCGGCATTTGTTGAATCAACTAAAAATAGATCTACGCCAGCATCACCAAGTCTGCCAAACGCATTCAGATCTGTTACCCGACCATCAAGAGGTAATTGATCCATCTTGAAATCACCAGTGATCAAGATAGTTCCTGCAGAAGTTGTTACTGCGACTGCTAAAGCATCGGGAATGGAGTGGTTGACTGCAATGAATTCAACCGAGAAATCTCCATACTTTTGCGTCATGCCTTCTTTGACTGTCAGAGTTTGCGCAGAAATTCGATGCTCTCGTAATTTGCTTTCAACAAAAGCTAAAGTCAGCCGGGAGCCAACGATTGGAATGTCCTGCCTACCCCGCAGTAGATATGGAACTGCGCCAATGTGATCTTCGTGGCCGTGAGTTAAAAGCACTGCCTCAACATCGCCCAATCGATCTTGGATATGCGCGAAATCTGGCAAAATCAAATCCACACCTGGTTGGGTTTCCTCTGGAAACAAAACTCCGCAATCAACAATGAGTAGCTTTCCGCGGTATTCCAGAACCGTCATATTGCGGCCGATATCACCAAGCCCACCCAGAGCAACGACGCGAAATGCGTTGTCAGCTAGTGCGGGTGGTTCTGGCAGTTCTAGTTGTGAAATGCTCACAGACTGAATCCACCTTTTAATAAGTCAGTCCGCAAAACTTTGTGCTGCTCTGGTGTGGCAGGCACAAGCGGCAAGCGCAGGAAGCCACCGCCAGTACGACCAAGCAAATCTAAGGCAGCTTTGACCATGATCGCTCCACCAGCACGAGCCATAATGCCTTCAGTAATTGGAACTAGTGATTCATTTATTTTGCGCGCAGTAACTACGTCATTGTTTTGGATGGCTTCCACCATATTCTTGTGGCGATCAGCAACAATGTGTCCCGTAACACTGACAACACCTACGGCGCCAATTGCAAGCAGTGCCAAATTCAAGGGATCATCACCTGAATAATATGCCAAATCAGATTGCGCCATAATTTGTGACGCTGCCCAAATGTCGCCCTTTGCATCTTTATTGGCAAGAATTTTCGGATGTTCACTGAGCTGCAACATTGTGTCATTACTAATGGCAACGCCGGAGCGACCAGGAATGTCGTAAACCATAATTGGTAAATCAGTCGAATCTGCAACAGCGATCATGTGTGCATAAATTCCAGCCTGCGGTGGTTTGTTGTAATAAGGCGTTACAACTAGCAATCCATGCGCCCCAGCTTTTGCTGCATCTTTTGCAAGTAAAACTGAGTGTGCAGTGTCATTTGATCCAGCGCCAGCGATGACGCGGGCACGAATTCCTACTGCATCGATGACAACTTTTAACAATTCAAGTTTTTCGTGTTCATCAGTTGTCGGTGACTCACCCGTCGTACCGTTAATAACTAGTCCATTATTGCCAAGCTCAACTAAGTCATTAGCTAGCTGTGCTGCGGCATCAAAATCAATCATGGTGCCATCAGCATT
Organism: Candidatus Nanopelagicales bacterium; assembly: GCA_041687715.1. Taxonomy (GTDB): domain Bacteria; phylum Actinomycetota; class Actinomycetes; order S36-B12; family UBA5976; genus UBA5976. The sequence goes on along the minus strand of JBDNJO010000101.1, from coordinate 2,949 downwards.
AAATGGGGTAACCATGGCAGTAAGTACTGTGCCGAAGGCTTCAACTGCTTTCACTCGCAATACCTATCTATTAAGGTGCTACTCGCCCATTTGCAACAAAAGATGCATGGGTTAGTGGCATTAGTCGCTTAAATTCTTCTTCGTATTTCTCGGCAACCATTTCGATTTCGCGCTGCGGAAATGAGGGGAAGTGTGAGCCTTCAACTTTTCTACGCAAGCTAATGAAATTCATCATGGCTCGCGCATTCATGGTTACATATGCCGAAGAATAAATAGTTACTGGTAAAACAATTCGGGCTACCTCGCGGGCAACTCCTGCTTCCAGCATTGCCTCGTAAGACTCATACGCAACTTTGCAAGCCTTTTTAGTTTCCGCAGTAACAAGATCGAATTGCTCCGGCGTACCTTCAACAAACTCATACGCCCCAGCTTTACCAACTTGAATAAGCTTGCGCTGCGAACTTGGCACATAAAACTCAGGTTCAAGTACTTTGTAGCGACCAGATTCTTCGTTGTAGCTAGCCATGCGATGGCGAAAATGTTCACGCCACATAAAAATTGGGGCTTTTACAAAGAAAGTGAAAACCGAGTGTTCAAATGGACTGCCATGGCGATCACGCATCAAGTAATTAATCAGGCCGGCAGAGGCTGCTGAATCAACATCCACATCCACCGCAGACTGATCACCCTTTGTGGACACTCGAGCAGCCCATAAAACATCGGCATCTCCCGCAGAGTGCTTAACTAACTCAACGACTACATCACTACGGAACTTAATCTCATCAGCCACGGCTCAAGGCTATCTTGACGCCTAACAACATTGGACTTTGGCTCGAAGTTTTAGGATTTGACCTGCTGTTAGATTATTGCTACTTTTAGGTTGCATAAATCATTTATGCAACCAGTTGGTTGCATAAATCTACACATAAGGTCTAAAATGAAATTTGTTCGAAAAGCTCCCGTAGTTGCTATTTCTCTAGCGCTGCTAGTTAGCGGTTGCGCTAGCGAGAATGCCGCCCAGCCTCCCCAAACATCCGCAACGAGTACCGAGGATTTTGTGCTTTATTCCGGTCGAAGCGAAGATTTGATTGCCCCACTTTTAGATTTGTTCACTGCCGAAACGGGTGTGGCCGTGACAGCGCGCTATGGCGCATCCGCTGAAATGGCGGCAGCAATACTTGAAGAAGGTGACAACGTAAAAGCAGATGCGTTCCTTTCCCAGGATGCTGGCGCCTTAGGTTCATTAGCCGGTCGAACAAATGTTGTTTCGTTACCAACAGAACTACTTGACCGAGTCTCACCGCTATACCGAGCTACGGATGCCAGTTGGATCGGAATCTCCGGGCGTGCCCGAGTTTTGGCTTACAACCCAGAGTTAGTTACTACTATTCCAACTTCGGTATACGACTTAGCGGATCCCGGCTGGAAAGGTCGCATTGGCATTGCTCCAACAAATGCTTCTTTCCAATCCTTTGTTACGGGCATGCGGGTAACCGAAGGTGAACAAGCAACTGCAGACTTTTTAGCAGCCTTGAAAGAGAATGCTGTTTTCTATGAAGGCAACGGTCAGGTTCTTGACGCTATCGAAGCAGGCGAAGTTGCTGCGGGACTAATCAATCATTATTACTGGTTCCTGAAAGCAGCCGAGGTCGGACGGGGAAATATGAAGTCTAAAACTGCTTGGTTTGCCTCAGGTGATCCTGGCAACTTGGTTAATGTTGCAGGCATAGCAGTTTTATCAGATAACTCTGGTGCTCTTACGTTCGCACAGTGGCTGTTAGGCGATACTGCGCAACAATATTTTCTCACCAAAACTTTTGAGTACTCATTAACATCCGATGTCTCACCTGATGAGTCGCTTCCAACGTTGAGTGAGATCGGTGGTCCAGAGATCGATTTATCCGATCTCTCCTCGCTCAATGTAACTCTGGAAATGCTGGCTAAAGCTGGCTTGATCTGAAATTAAAAACTGCTCAAAGGCCGCCGCTGCAAATCATGGCAGTGGCGGGCTTTGGCGTTGTCATAACTTTGTTACCACTTCTTTATGTCTTGCTTCGAGCTTCACAAATTGGGTACAGCCAACTTGGGAAAATTATATTTTCAGCCAGAACTCTGGAGTTGATAGCGAACTCACTAACTCTCACGATCGCAGTTTCATTAACTGCCTTAATTTTTGGCACTGCGCAAGCTTGGTTATGTGACCGCTCGGATTTACCACGTAAGCGTTTATTCCAAGTTGCGGCCGTGTTGCCACTTGCATTTCCTTCTTATGTTTTAGCATTCTCTTGGCTAGCTCTTACACCGTCGATTGGTGGTTTTTTTGGAGCTTGGTTAGTCCTGAGTATTAGTACTTCGCCATTTGTTTTTCTCGCGGTGACTGCGGCGCTTTCGCGGCATAACAGCTCAAGTGAAGAGGTCGCAAGAACGCTTGGCAAAACACAACTAGAAGTTGCCAGAAGTATCACTTGGCCAGCCATCCGCCCAGCCGTTTTAGGAGCAAGTCTGTTGGTTGCGCTCTACACATTGAGTGATTTTGGCGCTGTGTCATTAATGCGGTACGACGCATTTACCCGGGCAATTTACAACGCATACCGCGCTAGTTTTGACCGTAATACCGCAGCTGCACTGGCATTAGTTCTAATTTTGATCACCTTAGTTATAGTGCGATTTCAACGACAAGTTATGAAAACGCAAGTGACAAAAAGTACTGAGCAGTACCGTCACATGCAGACGCGACTTGGACCCTGGCGAGCTCCCGCGCAATTTTTGTTGATCGCCTGGTTCTCAGTTGGTGTGATAATCCCGATCTCCAGCATTACCTATTGGATGTTTGTTGGTCAATCAAGTGCGAATAATGGACAAGTTTTCCGGGCGCTACTAAATACGTTGAGTTATGGAATTGCTGGCGGATTGGTTGTGTCATTAATAGGACTTGCAATCGCAATCATT
>JBDNJO010000100.1:0-10484 GCA_041687715.1 Candidatus Nanopelagicales bacterium | reverse complement strand
ATCAATTCATCGACATAAAATTGCGCTGCTGCTTTTGCAGGATCAGCTAAAATGCCATTTGATTGAGTAACGCCGTAATCCATAGTCAGACCTTGCGCAGGCGCAACCTCGCCCGTACTGATGTACATACTTGGCCAAGTTTCTTGTGCTTGCGGTCCAGTAAAAAGCGAGTCATCAAAAGCAACCGTGAAAACTTCTGTGGTCGCGCCGATTGCAGCAATTGTCTGATCAGCCAATTGCGCAATGGAAGGTGGCGCCGGTGTGCCAGGTGGTTTACCACGCCAGTCTTTCGGAGTAACCGAAACCAAAGTTGGATCGCCACCACCAACCAAAGTTAGTTCGGTTTGATCGCGCATTACCTTTGTAGCAAATTTTGTTTCTGCGCCTAATACGTTCAGCGCAGCAATTGCGGTGTACAACTTCAGGGTCGATGCGGGAATCATTGTTTGCTCAGAATTTACATCAACTAAAACCTGTTTTGAGTTGGCATCAATTACATAGCCAGTGACGCCCACACCCAGCCTAGTATCCGCTAACTTTTCAGTGACTATTGCTGTCAGGGTTGCTGCATCTATTGTTCCAATTTGCTCAATTGGATTTAAGATCCCAATCGACGTTGGCGCTGGTGGAACAATTTCTATTTCATCAGCACTAATTGGGATTCCAAGTCCCATGCCTCCGAGAGTAAGGCCACCTATTAGGAGAGCGCTCACTATTAGATTGCGGTTAGCACTTTGGTGAGTGATCTGTGGCCTCATTAAATAGGGAGAATGCGTGTTTGCATCTAAGATTGGATGATAATTAACAAGGGTAAGTCGAAATTGCGAAATGGCGGGGCATCGTGGCACTTGAATTTGACGTATTAGTAGAAATTCCTGGCGGTAGCCGTAATAAATACGAAGTGGACCACGAAACTGGCCGCCTACGCTTAGACCGCATGCTTTTCACCGCAACCCGTTATCCCCGCGATTACGGCTACATCGAAGGCACCCTTGGCCAAGATGGTGACCCATTAGATGCACTAGTCCTAATTGAAGAGCCTACGTTTCCTGGCGTATTAATTCGCTGCCGCGCCATTGCGATGTTCCGCATGAGTGATGAAGCTGGCGAAGATGACAAAATCATGTGTGTTCCCGCGCATGATCCACGCAAAATTAATTTGCAGGACATCGTTGATATGCCGGAATTTGAGCGTTTAGAAATTCAACACTTCTTCGAAACTTACAAGGACTTGGAACCAGGGAAATCAGTTGAAGGCGCGTCGTGGGGAAATTGCGCCGAAGCTGAAGCCGAAATCTTAGCTTCGATTGCGCGAGCTAAGAACCTCCACTAAATACTTAATGAGTTAGACACTTGCCTTAGTCGGAATTCCTGACAAGAGTCGGTTAACGACATCTACCGCGCTCCAGCCGCCTGGGAATTCTTTAAGCATTCCTTCGACGTCACTTGTTGTTGATCCAAGAGTTAGCAGTGGCGCTTCTTTGTAGCCATCAGGTCGCTCCTGACCTAAGCCAACTGCAGCCACAAGTCCGTTGCATAAACAAATACGTTCTGCAAGGTCTGGTTCATCGCCGCCCTTTTTCAAAAACGGACTATCTGGTTCCGCTGCGCAGCGGTAGCTAACTTTGCCAGCTTCATCAATGTGACTCGAACGTAAATACCCAAGATCGCAAAGTCGTGGTCGCGCTTTGTAAACCGAGGCATCGCCTACGGTGCCGGGCAATTCCACAACCTTGAATGGGAAACCTGTTGGCGATGCGCGATGATCGGTGCGCACTCGCAAGTTTCCTTCACGAGCAGCCTGCAACATTTGTTCGCGATACTCAGGTAGCAATCCAGATTCATTACTTAGTGCAAACAGCGAGCCAACTTGGACACCTTCAGCGCCAAGGTTAATTGCATCTGTTACTGATTCTGGAGTAGCGCGACCGCCAGCAAGCCAGAATGGCAAACCAACAGCGGCAACTTTAGGAATGTTCGCTTCATCAAGTGGGCCGTATCCAGTTTCGGTATCTTGCATGCGTCGAGGTGGTGCGTTGTGTCCACCCGCCATGAAGTGTTCAACCACAAATCCATCTGGACGCGTTACTTCATTTCTTGCTAAGTAAGCAGCGAGAACTTCAGCTGTAACAATTGCCAGGAATGCTGGACGAGGTAGTTCTGGCGCTTTACCAAATGATTCAAGTGGATCAAATTCTAAAATTGGCGCAGCCATTCCCGCTGGTCGATCTGAGTCAATACTTAGGTGACCAGACTTACCTTGCGAAAAGTCCGTCATTAATTGTGGAATCTCACGAGGAATTCCCGCGCCCATCAAAATTGCATCGACACCAGCAAGCATTGCGCCATAAAGCGCCGCTGGTGTGGCAGTTTGAAGTTTCTCTAAAAAGTTGATTCCAACTTTTCCGTTGCCAGATTGTTTTGCCAACCAAACCTCGACGAAGTTAGATGCAACTGCAAGCTGATCATGCTCTCTGTGCGCCTCTAAACTCAAGCGACGCATTGGGCGAAATGGTTTACCCTGACGACCTTCTGGACGAAAAAATTTTGCCAAGATTTCTTCAGCAACTTCTGGGTATGGGAAATGCGCAAGTGCTTCGCGCATGTGGCCACCCTCGTCGCCATTTTGTAGGCGGCGGGTAACTACAGTTTCCAGCGCAGTTCCAGAAACGACTCCAAGTTGACCTTCATTTGCAACGGTGCGCGCAAGACCCCAGGAAGATACCGCTGCGCCCATGCCACCTTGAATAATCGGTGGCAATCCCAAACTGTTCATGAAGTCTCCCAAACCCCTAGCAGGTTACTTTTGCGTAACCTACGCTAGCGTAACCTACGCAACCGTAGGTTGCATGTTTTACACCGATTTGTTGATAAATCCAGCCAAGAACAGTGAGATTTTGGACGAAATAGTGGATTTAACTCAAAAGCAGGGTGTCCAGCCCCCGGATCAATCCAACATGATTGGTCACTGCCTTTGCTGCCAACAGGGTGCCACTTACATAAGGCGCAGGCGAGCTACCAGCATCAAAGCGAATCGTCATACGCTCTTCCGGCATCCCAAAAACAACTTCAGTACTCACAACGAAACTTGGTAGCCGAACTGAGTGGACTCGGGTGCCATCTACATCTGCGCCACGAGCTTCTTTTGGACCAGCAATATCAGATATTGGATAACCAAGAGTTGGCCGCTGCACGGCGCTTAAACGTTCTGCAAGTTCTCGCGCAGTACCACTTGGTACATCTGGTTTGCCTGCTTTTGCATAGTCGATGACTTCCCAGTTTGGAATATATTTTGCAACAAGCAACGCCGCTGCCTGAGCCATGGCTGCAGTAATCGCAAAGTTTCCAGCCGCAACAACACCTACGCCATTTGCCTTCGCAGCAGCATCGATGTCTGCAAAGTCAGCTGCCGTTAAGCCTGAGGTGCCAACAATGCCGTGCACACCATGCTCAATTCCTAACAAAATATTTGCTTTCACAGCATCATGTGCCGTGTAGTCAATTAGAACTTGAACGTCAGCAAGTGCGCTTGCGACGTCTGCAAATACTGGAACACCCCAAGACTTATTTTCCAGTACATCGCCAAGATCTTTACCAGCATTTGATCGTGATACTGCCGTTACTAACTTAAGTTCATTATCTTCTCGAAGCCCAAATGAAAGTGCTTTTCCAGTCCAACCAGTGGCGCCTGCCATACATACGTTAATCATGCGATCAGTATTGCATGAGATATTCGATTAGTTGATCGAGTTAACTCGATTCAACTTGCAAATTCTGGCCGCGTAAATTACGCACACTTGCCACACTCAACATGGCTGCAAGCACAACGACAAAAATTATTGCCATACCCATCAAAGTTTGCTCAGTGCCAATTCGCTCTGTGATTGGACCGGCAATTACTAATCCAAATGGTGCAAAAACTAATGAGCCAAAAGCATCATACGAACTTACCCGCGACAATGATTCACGTGGAATATTACTTTGCATTGCGGTTTGCCAAAGTACAAAAAAGAAATCTAATGCGATGCCAGCAAAGAATGCACTGACCATAATCAATGGAATCCAATTAGTTGCGCCAATTGTGAAGACCCAAGCAGCTACTGCAAGTTGCGCGATCAGTGCAATCAGTAGCGGCCGCTTCGGACGAACTTTGAGCGAAACTATCACTCCTGCAGCCATACCAACAGATAGCGCAGCGAGTATGTAAGACCAAGGCTTTGGCCCACCAAGTTCTTGTTCGGCGTGCACTGGCCCAACAACGCCCAGAACGCTTTCAAAAATCATGACAAGAATTGAATATCCCGCCACCACCGTAACCACCCAGCTGCGACTAGAAAATTCTTTCCAGCCATGTGCAAGATCATCGAAGACTGTTGGGGTGTGCTCAGAAGTATCTCTTGTTTTTCCAAATCTACGAAGTGTGAAAACTAATATCCCAGCAATTAAAAATGAAATTCCATCAGTAACCATTGCCCAACCAGCGCCAACACCAGCAACGATTATTCCAGCAGCAACTGTACCCGCAATGTTTGCAGCATTTGCTCCCAAGCCAATAATGGAATTGGCAGATTGCAAATCTTCTTCAGGTACAACTTCGGGAACGAGTCCGGCAAAGGCTGGCCACCACAGCGCATTTAACGAGCCACTTATGAAAGCGATGATTGCCAAACTCATAACGGTTGCTGAACCATTGATCAGCATTACCCCGTTTGCCACGACAAATGCGCTCAAAAATATATCTGAAGTTCCAACTACGAGAGCTCTTGGATATCTGTCAGCAAGTACGCCACCAAAAAGCATGAACACGACCATCGGTCCAAGTTGGGCTGCCATCACAATACTTAAACTTGATGCAGTCGCGCCCTCAAGGCTTAGCACTCCAAACGCCAAAGCAATTGGGCCAAGTCCATTTCCGATATTGGAAATGATGCGCGCTATAAGTAAGGTACGAAACGCTGGAATTAACCAAAGTTTCTTTAAATCAGCCCGCATTAGTTAGCGCGCTGCCAAATCAGCGCTTGCATCATTGACCCAATCAATGACACCTGTCCATGGGGTCCAACCTTCTTCAATCGCAAAGTGTCCAGCGCCAACAATCACTTTGAAAGGTAGGTCAAGTGGTTTTGCAAAAGTAGCTTCAACACCTCGGGGCTGCCACGGATCAGAATCGCTACCAACTAACAAGGTGGTTAACGCGGCACTTTGCGCGGCTGCTTTTACCTGAGGGGAGTCTAAATCAAGTTGGAAACTTGGGACTTCGCCGCACAGTTCTGGGTCTGCCGCTGCAACTAGTAAAACTCGACTGGCTTGTTCTTGCAAAATCCCACTTTGGGCAATGTGCAACCAAGTTAAGCAGCCCAGTGAATGTGCAAAAACAATTAGCTCACCATCGCCAGCTTCCTTGAGCATGTCAAGTTCAACTTTGAGCACGGCTAACCATTTATCCAAACTTGGAAGTTCGGTGTCTGGAAGTTGGGGGTAAGCGACTAGGTGACCTTGTTGGCGCAAGGCAGTTGCAAGCAGGCGATGCCAGTGCCCAATCGGACGCTCATTACCCCAGCCATGAATGATAAGTATGCGCTTCACGTCCATAACAGTATCGGTTTAGACACAAGATGAAACTTGAGCATTAACACTAGAATCTAGGCATGAGCGAATATCAAATAACTTACTGGCGTGACTTTCCTTCAATGGTGGTCGTACGAGATGGCGATGAGACAGTAAAGGTTTCCCTTGCTAGTCGCTTTCAGGAGGCTATCGATGAAGCCGCGATGCGAGTCGGCGCTGAAGATGCTGATGCCTATCTAGATGGCTGGCGCAAAAGTGATTGGGTACTTGAAGATGGCGACGCAAAATCAATTGCGGAGCGAGTGAGTGGCGACATTGAGAATTCTCTTGACGAAGCTGGCCTACAAGAAATGCTCGACAAACTTTCTTAATTAACTTTCTGAAACACAAGGAGTAAAGATGGCTAACGTTTACGAATGGCTTGATGCAGGAAATCCACTCGTTGGTGACGGCGCGATGGGTACTGCGTTACAGGACTTAGGTCTTACTGATGGTGGCGCTCCTGAATTGTGGAATGTTGAACAGCCAGAAAAAGTTGCCTCAGTTCTTCGTGGCTACGCAGCAGCAGGTGCCAACGTTTTGACAACCAATACTTTTGGCGGAACTAAGGGTCGCCTTGAAATGCATGACCTTGGTGATCGAGTTCAGGAACTAAATAAAGCTGGCTCCGAAGTAGCGCGATCAGTTGCAGATCAGTTTGAAAATGTTTTTGTTTTTGGTGACGTTGGTCCCTCAGGTGAATTGATGGATCCGATGGGAACCCTGACGCCAGAATCCGGTCAAGCCTTATTTGCTGATCAAATTCGCGGACTTGTTGCTGGTGGGTGTGACGCGATTTTGATTGAGACTATGAGTGATCTTGGTGAAGTCGCAGCAGCTGTTGAAGCAGCGAAGGAAGTTGCGCCAGGTATGCCAATCGTTGCAACTTTAAGTTTTGACACCAACTTACGAACCATGATGGGAGTCAAGCCTGGACAGGCAATTACTGCAATTGCAGAAATGGGTGTGCGCTTAATTGGAGCTAACTGTGGTCGTGGCACTGATGAGATGCGAATCATTGCAAGTGAACTCGCAGATGCTAAACCAGAAGGTGTTTACGTCTTTATTCAGTCCAATGCGGGATTGCCACAACTTGTTGGCGCTGACTTTGTTTACACTGGCACGCCAGAGGAAATGGGCGAATTCGCAACAGAGATGAAGGCAATTGGCATCAATGCCATCGGCTCCTGCTGTGGCTCAACGCCAGCACACACTGCGGCAATTTCGCAGGCATTAAATTTCTAAATGACGCAACCACCTGATCGCGGCGAACTTGGACCTGGTGAGTTTTATCCAGTAGTTGGAGTTGGGCCGCACGAATTGCCATGGCCAACGCAGGATCACTTTGATCCAGAATTACTTGAGCTTGGCGATCGTCGAAATGTAGTTGATAAATATCGATATTGGTCCGTGGAAGCAATCGTTGCCGACTTAGATACTTCTCGTTCCAAGTTGCACATTGCAATTGAAAATTGGCAACATGATCTCAATATTGGTTCAGTTGTTAGAACAGCCAACGCGTTTAATGTTTCTGCGGTCCACATAGTTGGTAAAAAGGGATGGAACAGACGCGGCGCAATGGTTACTGATCGTTACTTGCATCTCTTGCATCATCCAACAGTTGCTGACTTCATTGAATGGTCAAGGGAAAACCAGGTGCCAATTATTGGCATTGATAATGTTCCTGGCTGTGGGAATTTAGAAGACGCAATCGTGCCAGAATCCTGTGTCTTGTATTTAGGTCAAGAAGGCCCTGGGTTGTCGCCCGAAGGAATCGCCGCCTGCTCGCAAATATTAGGTATCACTCAAAGTGGATCTACTAGATCTATGAATGCCTCCGCTGCGGGTGCTATCGCGATGTATGCCTGGGCCATGCAACACGTGCACGGTCACAAAATTTAGTCTGCCTGCGCAAGGAGCACAGGAAGAAATTCCAAATTCCCGATGCGATAGTGTGCAATAACTTAAAAATTCAGGCATATTTAGAGATAACAAATAATTTAAGAGGTTTTTTAATGAGCGATTCGATGGCCTTGCGCCTAATTGTTGGTCTAGGTATCACGCTGGTTCTTTCAGCATTAGCCGCAAAACGCATTTGGTTTCTCTACAGATTGGTTCGAAGCGGAGAGCCAGCAGTTGATCGCACCGCGCAAAAACGAGTTCGGGTAAAAGCTGAAGTGACTGAAGTCTTTGGTCAAAAGAAATTGCTTGCCTGGACCATTCCAGGTATCGCCCACGTTTTAGCATTCTGGGGCTTCATAGTTTTGTCATTAACTATCGTAGAAGCTTTCGGCGCACTATTTAATAACACGTTTGCCATTCCAATAATTGGTCGCTCTCCGATTACTGGATTTCTCGAGGACTTGTTCACGATTTTCGTTCTTATCGGAATTGCAATGTTTGCAATCATTCGATTATTTCGTCGGCCAGCCAAATTTGGTCGTGAATCACGTTTTTATGGATCGCATATAGGCGCTGCCTGGTTCGTTTTATTCATGATCTTCAACGTGGTTTGGACTTTACTGCTTTACCGCGGCGCCCAATACAACGTGAGTGTTATTAATAATGCGCAACACTTTCCGTTCATGGATGGTGGCGCATTCGCTTCCGAAGCAACCGCGAAATTGATTGCGCCGCTGGGCCTTGTGGCAAATGAGTGGCTAGAAATGATTGGCCTGTGGTTAAACATTGGCGTTATTTTGGGTTTCCTTGTTCTTGCACTTCATAGCAAGCATCTACATATTGGCGCAGCGCCCTTAAACGTTTTATTTAGTCGCAGGCCAAATGCACTTGGACCACTTCTACCAATTTACGCTGGAACCCAAGTTCTAGATTTTGAAGATCCAGCTGACGATGCAACTTTTGGCCGAGGCAAAATTGAAGACTTTACTTGGAAGGGCAACTTAGATTTATTGAGTTGTACTGAATGTGGACGTTGCCAAGATCAATGCCCTGCTTGGAATACTGGCAAACCACTTAGTCCAAAACTAATGATCATGGATTTGCGGGATCACTTATTTGCTAAGGCGCCTTACATACTTGCTGGCAGTGACGAGTCGAAATTGGATTCATTTAGCGCGCAAGTACAGGCCGAAGTTGCTCGACCTATGGTTGGCTCCAGAGCGGATGATCCATACGCATCAACAGATGGCTACGACGCAAAGGGTCATCGTTCTAATGAAGGCGCAGTAATTGATTACGACGCACTTTGGGGTTGCACTTCTTGTGGCGCCTGTGTCCAGCAATGTCCAGTAGACATCGAACACGTGGACCACTTTATGGACCTTCGTCGTCATCAAGTTCTCGTGGAATCAGAATTTCCAGCTGAGTTAAATGGCCTATTCAAAAACTTAGAAACTAAGGGCAACCCTTGGGGTATGAATACCAGTGGCCGAATGACCTGGATTGAAGAAGTTCAATTCCCGGTTCGAGTTTTTGGTATGAACGGTGAAGACAAGATTCCTGCTGACGTTGAATATCTATTCTGGGTTGGTTGCGCAGGTGCGTATGACGATCGCGCAAAAAACACCACGAAAGCAGTCGCAGAATTACTGCATACCGCTGGCATTGAATTCATGGTGCTTGGTGAAGGTGAAACTTGTACTGGCGATCCAGCTCGTCGCGCCGGCAACGAATTCCTCTACCAAATGCAGGCCGCGCAAAATATCGAAGTGCTTAATGAAATTGGGGCACGTCGCATAGTAGTTACTTGCCCGCATTGCTTAAACACAATCGCGCGTGAGTACCCACAACTTGGTGGTAACTACGAAGTTGTGCACCACACTGTGCTGCTAAACCAATTGGTCACTGAAAAGCGTTTAACCATGCTCACACCAGAAGATGAAACGGTTACATATCATGATCCGTGTTACTTAGGTCGTCACAACAAGATTTACATGCCACCACGTGAACTTATTACCAACATGCCTGGTGTCAATTTAGTCGAGATGGATCGCAACAAGGAAAAGTCATTCTGTTGTGGCGCTGGTGGTGGCCGGATGTGGATGGAAGAAAAAATCGGCACGCGTGTTAATCAAAATCGTGGCGATGAGGCACTTGCAACTGGAGCTACGAAGATCGCAGTTGCTTGTCCGTTCTGTTCCGTTATGTTAAATGATGCTGTGACAGTTCGCGCGCAAGAATCAGGTGGCGAAGCTACTGCTGAAGTCGTGGACATTGCAACTTTGCTTTTGGATCGAGTCAAGGAAAAAGTAGTTAAGAAATAACGGTCCGATGAAAGTTTGCGTGTGAGCGACTTGGTGTTGGTCCACGTTGACCTTGATAACGCGATCCGTAAACACTCGAACCATATGGATGCTCAGCGTCAGATGTCATTTGGAAGAAACAGACTTGACCGATCTTCATGCCGGGATAAAGCAAAATTGGAAGTGTGGCAACGTTAGCTAATTCCAGCGTGACGTGACCAGAAAATCCCGGGTCAATAAATCCTGCGGTTGAGTGCGTTAAAAGTCCGAGACGTCCCAAACTGGACTTACCTTCAAGTCGCGCTGCAATATTATTTGGCAAGGTAACCACTTCATAAGTGCTACCTAAAACAAATTCACCAGGATGCAAGACAAACGGTTCATCGCCAATTGCTTCAACTTCGCGCGTTAGATCAATTTGCTCTGTTGACGGATCAATGTGTGGGTAGCGATGATTTTCGAATACTCGAAAGAAACGATCTAATCGCACGTCAATACTCGAAGGCTGAACCATTGTCGGCTCGAATGGATCAATTCCAACTCGACCGGAGGCAATTTCAGCTTTAATGTCTTTGTCAGATAACAGCACGTCTCCAAGATTACTAATTCCCTCATTCTGGCGCCGCAACAGGTTGGGAATATCACAAAACCTAGAGCCCACAAGATAACTGT
>JBDNJO010000013.1:0-35280 GCA_041687715.1 Candidatus Nanopelagicales bacterium | reverse complement strand
GTGCGTAATAAGCAGTTCACAACAGTTCGATTCAAAGAAGGCTATGACCTTGATGAGGTAGATAACTTCCTAGATGAAATCGAAGTTTCCTTGTCAGCAGTGACGCTGGAAGCACAGGACTTGCGCGCAGTTACCAAAGGCGAGGTACCTGAATCCATTCGCGAAGAAATTCGTTCACTTGGTGATGAGAACGCTCAACTAAAAAATGAACTTCAACAAACACAAAAGCAACTTGAAGATGCGCACACTCGTGTTGGAGTTTCAAATGATGATGGCGCAAGCGATGAAGCATTAAAGGCTTCCCAGGATCGCATTAACGCGCTGGACTCCGAACTTGTAAATCTGCGCAACGAGGCAGTTGCCGCTGCAGCCAAAATTGCAGAACTTTCCGAGCAGTTAACGGCAGCGTTAACCGAGCAGGCAGATGGCATTGCCGACGCAGTTGCGCAAGCATCCACACCGGCCGAACAGGGCATTGCCTCAGTTCGCATCCTTGAATTAGCCCAGCGCGCTGCAGATGAGGCAATCTCAGCAGCTCGCATCGAATCCGAGCAGATGCTGACTGTAGCCAAGAGCAACGTATCCAACATGACTCGCGAGCTAGAAGCCCAGCGCGTATCCGTGGAGCGTCGCGTTGAGGAATTGCGCGCTTACGAACGTGAGTACCGCGGTCGCTTGCGCAGCTACCTAGAGGGTCAACTTCGCGAACTCGATACAAAAAACATAAGTGGCGACCGTCAGGTCACTGAAGATTAATACCTAGTTATTTATCAAAAATAAGACCCAGGAAAATTCCTGGGTCTTATTTTTTTAATTCACCTAAGCAATTCACGCTTTTGCAATTAACACCTTTAAGTCCAACTCTTCATCTGTGGCAGTTGGCGCAGCGACTTCGCCTTGTTGCCATGACGTTGCCAATACTTCGGCGCAGATCAAGCCTTGATGGGTATTTAGTGCGTCCACTGTCGCCCCCGCCCCCGCTTGCCAAGTAACTCTAATTCGGTCGCTGATCTCAAAGCCCGAGCTCTTGCGAGCATCTTGAATTAAGCGAGTCACATCACGAGCAATACCTTGACCGATTAGTTCTGGAGTTAAGGCCAGATCAAGAGCCAAGGACTCACCTGCGTCACTAGCAACTGTCCAGCCCTCCCGAGGAACTTCGGTAATGACAATGTCTTCAGAATTAATGTCATATTCAGTTCCAAGAGCGGTGATCTTGGTTGGGCCATTTCGAAGCGCAGCAACTAAGTCCCGCGGATCCTCTTTAGCAATCTGGGCCGCAATCTCTTGCGTAGTTTTACCAAAGCGGGCACCCAAGGTTTTGAAATTAGCTTTGACGGTGACATCCACTAATTCATCAGTAGCTGCCAAACTTTCTAAACTGAGCACATTAACCTCATCGCGGATCTGGGCCTGCAAACTCTCGGGCAATTGATCCCAACCTGGCGCTGCAACTAATGCCCGCTGTAATGGTTGCCTTGTCTTGACACCAGAAGTAGCGCGCGCCGAACGACCTAGCTCTACTAATCGGCGAGTTAATTGCACTTGATCACGCAAAGTGTCGCTAATCTGATCGGGCGACCAAGCTGGCCATTCGCTTAAATGAACGGATGGAGTTTGGGACTCAGTAAATAGATCTTGCCAAACTCGTTCCGTTATAAATGGTGTGAATGGCGCCATAACTTGCGTCACAATCTTTAAGCAGTGATGCAGCGTACCTAGTGCAGCCAGATCCCCATCCCAAAAGCGACGACGTGAGCGACGCACGTACCAGTTGCTTAGATCATCAACATATTCAGCAATGAAGCGACCGGCGCGCTGGGTATCAAATTGCTCAAGTGCCAGGTCAACATCTCGCGCTAGGCGAGTGGCTTGCGAAATAGCCCAACGATCTAATTCTGTTAAGCCGTCAAGTTCTAGTAACAGTGCAAGAGATCCGCTGTTGCCGTCCCATGAACTTGCGCGCGCATACAAACTCTGGAATGCCACAGTATTCCAATACGTCAATAAAGTTTTGCGAACAACTTCGGCGATCGTGCTATGACCAACGCGACGTGCTTGCCATGGTGAACCGCTAACCAACATGAACCAACGCAGTGCATCAGCGCCATGCTCATCCATTAAGCCCATTGGCTCCAGGACGTTACCAAGATGCTTACTCATCTTGCGACCATCTTCATCCAGGATGTGGCCTAAGCACAGCACGTTTTCATATGATGATTCTTCAAACACCAATGTGCCAATTGCCATCAAGGTATAGAACCAACCTCGAGTTTGGTCAATTGCTTCACAGATGAAGTCAGCCGGGTAACTTGCCTCAAATGTTTCTTTATTTTGTTCTGGGTAACCCCATTGCGCAAACGGCATTGCGCCTGAGTCATACCAGCAGTCAATTACTTCTGGCACACGTGATGCGACGCCAGCACACTGCGGACAAGCAAATGTCACATCGTCCACAAATGGTCGGTGTGGATCAATGGTTAAAGTTTCATCGCCAGCAAGTTCCGCTAATTCGCGCCGGCCACCCACACAAGTTAAGTGACCCTCTTCGCAGCGCCAGATCGGAAGTGGCGTACCCCAATATCGATTTCGGGAAAGTGCCCAGTCCACATTGTTAGTTAGCCAATCACCAAAACGGCCTGACTTGACTGTGTCCGGGAACCAATTAGTGGCTTCATTTTGAGCGAGTAACTGATCTTTAATCGCTGTTGTTCTGATGTACCAAGATGGTTGCGCGTAATAAATTAACGCGGTGTGACACCGCCAGCAGTGTGGGTAGGAGTGCTCATACGGCAAGTGACGAAATAGTAAGCCCGCTTCTTGCAACAATTCGACTAGACGTGGGTCTGCAGCTTTGAAAAATACGCCAGCAACTTCTGGAATGCCTGCTTCAAACGTTCCATTAGGTAGTACTGGATTAACAACTGGCAAGCCGTATGAACGACAAAGCGCAAGATCCTCGGCGCCAAACGCCGGCGCTTCATGCACGATTCCAGTGCCATCTTGAACTGTTACGAAGTCAGCCAATAAGACAGTATGAATCGGCGCTGTTGTTTCTGGGAACTCCACCCAATCAAATGGACGCTTGTAGGAAGTGCCCTCTAAGTCGCTGCCGCTAATAGTTTCCAAAACTTTAGAATCTTCCCCAAGTACTTTCTCTCGCAGCGCCTCGGCAATTACCAGATACTCACCATCAGACGCTTGGGCAACAACATAATCAACTTCGCCATTTACTGCGGCTGCAGTATTTGAAATTAAAGTCCACGGCGTAGTAGTCCAAATCAATAATGAAATTCCGGAATACTTTTCTGGCAATGCTCCGCTAGTAATAGGGAAGCGAACGTAAACGGAGGCATCAACAACATCTTCGTAGCCCTGCGCTAATTCATGATCTGATAATCCGGTGCCACAGCGTGGGCAATAAGGCGACACTCGGTGATCTTGCACGAGCAAACCTTTATCGAAAATTCGCTTTAAGCTCCACCACACACTGTCGATGTAGTTCTCGTCCATAGTCCAGTACGCCTGGTCCATGTCTACCCAATAACCCATACGCGAAGTCATTGCTTCAAATTCATCTACGTGACGAAGCACTGACTCTTTGCAGCGCTGATTAAATTCAGCAATGCCGTATTTTTCAATATCCTGCTTGCCGGTAAATCCCAATTCTTTTTCAACAGCCAGTTCAACCGGTAGTCCGTGGCAATCCCAGCCGGCTTTGCGCGGAACGTTAAAACCCTTCATGGTTCGATAGCGCGGAAAGATGTCCTTAAACACTCGGGCTTCAACATGGTGGGTGCCAGGTTTGCCATTTGCAGTCGGCGGGCCTTCATAGAAAACCCAACGCGGGCCATCAGCAGTTCTAGCAAGTGACTCATGAAAGATGTCATTGTCTTTCCAGAACGAGAGCACTTCATGCTCCATCGCTGGTAGATCAATTTTCGCGGGTACATCGCGGTAAGCCATCGTAAATTTCCTTGTCGATTGCGGGTCAGTTCTCGCCTAAACCGTGAAGTCCAAGCGAGTTTTCAAGGGACGAGATGGATTGTTATCCATTACCGCGGTACCACCCTTGTTGACCTTGCCGTTTGCTTGGAAGCAAACGGCGCAATCCACTTTAGGTAATCGGCTACTCGTTCTACTGAGCTAGCCACTTTCGTAACTTAGCTGTTCTTCGAAGCAACTCAGAAGTGATAGCAAGGCATTTCGCACACTGAAACTGGGCTTACACCGTCCCCAGCTCGCTTTTTTCGGTATTGCAGGCGCCTTGCTGTGTCTTCGTCATCGTTTTACCGATTAAGTTCAAAGATTACTAGAAATGGGCAAAAATTCCGCATCGCTGGTTCAAATTGCCAGAATGAATTAATTACCGTACCGTCAAGCCAGCCTTAGAAATCAGGCTCGGTAGAGTTTAGAGTCGTGAAACCAAATTAAAGGGGTGAAGCAATGGCTGTAAAGCCAGTTAAAAAGGCAACAAAGAAGGCCGATAAAGCCGCGCCCGCAAAGAAGGCTGCCAAGAAAGCTGTGCCTGCCAAGAAAGCTGCGAAGAAGACTGTGCCTGCCAAGAAAGCTGCCAAGAAAGTCGTGCCCACCAAAAAAGCTGCCAAGAAAGTCGTGCCCGCTAAGAAAGCCGCGCCCGCCAAAAAAGTAGTGGCCCCAAAACCAGTAATTGTTAAAGTACCCAAAGTTACTAAAGCTCAATTAGCAGCCATCGCAAAAGCCGAAGCTGCCGCTGCCGCTGCGCTTGCTGGTCCGCCAGTTCAGATAATCAATCCGATTGGCTCTGTAGGTTTGCCATCGGTGCGAAAAGCAGTTCCTGGCAAGAAAGCTGTGCCTAAGCACCCAGTTGTGCAAGAAGATGAATCCAATTGGACCAAGACGCAACTAAATGCCGTGCGTAAAACTCTTAACAAAGAAGCAGAAGAACTCATCGCTGAAATTGCCCAGGCTGAAGAGAACTTCCACGCCCTAATCACCGAAAGCGGCGAAGGCGCTGGCGATGACCAGGCTGATGCAGGTACAAAGACTTTCGAACGTGAACATGAGATCTCCATCCTTTCCAATAAAAAGGATTTACTAGATCAAACTAATCGCGCATTAGATCGCATTGATGCTGGCACATATGGTGCTTGCGAAAACTGTGGCAAGCAGATTGGCAAGCTTCGACTTCAAGAAGCTAATCCGCGGGCCACACTTTGCATGCCATGTCGCGAACGTCAGGACCGTTCCTAACTCCGTGTATCGTCGCCCATTATTTATTACGGCAGCCGTTGTTGTTGCTTTTGATCTTGCAACAAAGGTTTGGGCAGTCGCGACTTTAGAAAACGAAAGTAACATCCAAGTAATTGGCACTTTCTTACAATTTTCATTCTTTCGCAATCCTGGCGCTGCATTTTCGATCGGCACAAACGTAACTTGGGTATTCACCATAATTTCAATCGCAGTTGCAATTGCAATTTTGGCCATATCTAAAAATGTTGTGAACCGAGTTTGGGCTATTGCATTAGGCGCAATGCTTGGCGGCGCACTCGGAAATCTAATTGATCGCTTGTTCAGAAGTCCTGAACCATTTCAAGGTCACGTAGTTGATTTTATTTTGCTGCCGAACTACCCAATGTTTAATATCAGCGATAGCGCCGTTGTTGTTGGTGCAATCACTATGGTTATCCTGTCGATTCGTGGCGTGGAATACAGTGCTCCCGGTATTTCTGAGCAGCCAAGTAATTTGGATAAATCATGATTCGGATTTGGCCAATTGATGAATCCCTCGAGGGCGAGCGCTGCGATGTCGCTCTGTCTCGACTTACTGGTGAGTCGCGCGCCACGTGCGTAACTCTGATTGAAGATGCTCGAGTAACGATTAACTCAAAAGTGGCGCAAAAAAGTGCTCGCTTAGCGTTTGGCGATGTCATCGAAGTTGATTTACCTGATCCAGATATGCACGTAGCAGAACCAACTGTTGAACTCCCAATTGTTTTTCAAGACGATTCATTTGTAGTCATCGATAAGCCCGCAGGTGTTGCTGCGCATCCAAGTCAAGGTTGGTCTGGTCCAACAGTGACTGGTTCCCTGGAGGCAATGGGCACGGTACTAACTTCTTACGGCCCGTCAGAGCGAAAAGGAATTGTGCACCGCCTTGATGTTGGAACAAGTGGCCTGATGGTTGTTACTAAATCTGAGCGGGCTTACGTAAGCATCAAGGATCAATTCCGCGATCGCATTGTCGACAAGATTTATCACACCTTGATTCAAGGCAGACTAGATCCAATTAATGGCACGATTGAGGCGCCAATTGATCGTCACCCAACTTCGTCTTACCGATTTGCGATAATGAGCGGTGGCCGGCCCAGCATTACGCACTATGACACTTTGGAATCCTTTGCTTATGCCTCACTTTTGGAAGTCCACTTGGAAACGGGAAGAACACACCAAATCCGAGTGCACATGTCAGGTCTTCGTCATTCGTGTTGTGGCGACTTAACTTATGGCGCTGATCCAACCCTGGCTGCAAAACTAAAACTTGATCGACAATGGCTCCATGCAGTCCGGTTAGGTTTTGAGCACCCAATATCAGGGGATCAAGTTAGTTTTACCTCACCGTATGCACCTGATCTAGCAAGATCTTTGGAATTAGCTCGAAATCTTTAGCTCCAAATTCCTCCCTACTTTTCTGGGACATAGGTACGCCTCGCAGTAATGTCGCAGCGCGCGAGTAACCTAGGGGAGCGTCCTTCCTCTCGCATTTTGCCCCTAAAACATAAGGAACTAATCCCGTGAGCAATGACTCGTTTGTGCATCTACATGTGCACACCGAGTACTCCATGTTGGATGGCGCAGCCCGCCTAGATGATTTATTCGCCAAGGCTGATGAGCTCGGAATGCCAGCGATTGCTATGACGGATCACGGCAACCTATACGGCGCCTTTGAGTTTTGGAAAAAAGCTCAAGCCACAAACGTTAAGCCAATCATTGGTATCGAGGGTTATTACGCCCCACAAGGTCGAGCTCTTCGAGCACCTTTTGATTTTGGATCCCCAGCAGTTGATGACACTTCCCTTGATGGCGCTGGTCGTGGTCGCTACAACTACACCCACATGACACTGTGGGCTGAAAACAATGTTGGGTTACATAATTTATTTCGTCTTTCCAGCAAAGCAAGTTTGGAAGGCTTTTATTACCAGCCGCGCTTTGATGCCGAACTTTTACAAACTCATGGCGCTGGAATTATCGGTACAACTGGTTGCCCATCGGGAGAAGTTAATCGGTGGTTACAGGCAGGCAATTACGACAAAGCCCTGAGTACCGCAGCAACTATGCGCGAGATTTTAGGTAAAGAAAATTATTTTGTTGAACTCATGGATCACGGTCTTGGAATTGAGCGTCGCCATCGAGAGGACTTATTAAAGATCGCCAAGAACTTAAATCTTGGATTAGTCGCAACAAATGATCTGCACTATGTATATCCCGAAGACGCTCGAATGCACGAAGTTCTACTTTGCATTGGTACTCGATCGACTATGGATGATCCAAAGCGATTTAAATTCGATGCCCAAGACTTTTACTTAAAGACTGCAGCCGAGATGCGCGAAGTCTGGCGCGAGCTCCCAGAGGCGTGTGACAACACGTTATTAATCGCCGAGCGATGCAACATCAATTTTGTTGAAGGCCAAGATTTACTTCCATCGTTCCCAGTGCCAAGTGGTGAAACTGAAAACTCCTGGTTAGTCAAGGAAGTTCACTTAGGTTTAAAGCGACGCTTCAACAGCGATGTAATCCCACCAGAACATTTAGAGCGAGCTGCATTTGAATTAGCCGTTGTTGAGCAAATGGGATTCCCTGGTTACTTCCTAGTCGTCTCTGACTTATGTCGTCATGCTCGCGAAGAAGGAATTCGAGTTGGTCCGGGTCGAGGTTCGGCAGCAGGTGCTTTGATTGCATGGGCACTTGGAATCACTGAACTTGATCCAATAAAGCACGGTTTACTTTTTGAGCGCTTCTTAAATCCTGAGCGCATTTCTATGCCTGATATTGACATTGACTTTGATGAGCGTCGCCGCAGCGAAATGATTCGCTATGCCACACATAAATATGGCGAGGAACGCGTTGCCCAGATCATTACGTATGCCTCGATTAAAGCGAAAGCGGCCGTCAAAGACGCTACCCGCGCACTTGGCTTCCCGTATGCACTTGGTGACAAGATCAACAAAACTATTCCGCCCGGCGTCATGGGTAAAGACATTCCACTTTCGGGAATTTTCGATCCGGATCATGATCGCTTTGGGGAAGCGGGCGAATTCCGTCAACTTTATGATGATGAAGCCGACGTTCGAACTGTTGTAGATACTGCGCGCGGTATCGAAGGCCTAAAGCGTCAGACAGGTGTGCACGCAGCCGGTGTGATTTTGTGTAAAGAGGAACTGCTCGACATTTTGCCGATTTGGCGGCGTGATCAAGATGGCGCAATCATTACCCAATTCGATATGGGGGCCTGTGAATCCCTAGGTTTGCTAAAAATGGATTTCCTTGGACTTCGAAATCTCACTGTCCTTGACGACACTTTGCTCAACATTAAATCCAACCGCGATGAAACTATTGTTCTTGAGGATCTCGGACTTGATGATTTAAAAACTTACGAGTTGTTAGCGCGAGGCGACACCCTTGGGGTATTCCAACTCGACAGTGGACCCATTCGCTCCCTATTGCGCTCCATGAACCCTGACTCGTTTGGCGACATTTCCGCTGTACTTGCGCTGTACCGGCCGGGTCCGATGGGTGTGAACGCACACACTGACTACGCCGATTACAAAAACAAACGTAAAGCCCAAGTTCCAATTCATCCTGACTTGGAGCAGCCACTAGCTGCGATCTTGGGAGATACCTATGGCCTAATCGTTTATCAAGAACAGGTAATGGCTATTGCGCAGGAAGTTGCTGGCTACACCCTTGGTCAAGCAGATTTGTTGCGCCGAGCTATGGGTAAGAAAAAGAAAGAAATTCTCGATAAAGAATATGTGCCATTTGAAGCTGGCATGAAAGAACGTAATTTCTCGCAAGCAGCAATTAACCGACTTTGGGAAACTCTTGTTCCATTCTCAGATTATGCATTTAACAAAGCACATAGTGCTGGTTATGGTTTGGTTTCGTATTGGACTGCATATCTAAAAGCAAATTATCCAGCGGAATATATGGCAGCGCTGCTAACTAGCGTGAAAGATGACAAAGATAAGTCGGCTGTTTACCTAAACGAATGTCGGCGCATGGGCATCAAAGTTTTACCACCTGATGTAAATGAATCTGACGTTGATTTCACCGCAATTGCAACGGACATTCGCTTTGGTCTTGCTGCAGTGCGAAACGTTGGAGTCAACGTTGTTGAGTCGCTAAAAATCAGTCGCGCCAAAAAAGGTCGCTTCACATCCTTTGGTGACTTCTTAGCCAAAGTTGATGTTCAAGTTTGTAACAAGCGAGTTATCGAATCCTTAATCAAAGCTGGTGCCTTTGATTCATTAGGTCACACTAGACGAGGGCTGTTCGCAATCCACATTGAGTCTGTTGACTCGGTATTGGACACTAAAAAAGCTGAAGCAATTGGGCAGTTCGATTTATTTGGAACCT
Source organism: Candidatus Nanopelagicales bacterium (assembly GCA_041687715.1). GTDB lineage: Bacteria > Actinomycetota > Actinomycetes > S36-B12 > UBA5976 > UBA5976. The sequence goes on along the minus strand of JBDNJO010000013.1, from coordinate 25,665 downwards.
CACAAGATCACTCCGATGATTCAATTGGCGGCGTTGATGTCAACATCTCTCTTGAGGAATGGGATAAGAAAACCATGTTGGCGCAAGAGCGCGACATGCTTGGCCTTTATGTAAGCGACCATCCGCTATTTGGTGTGGAGCATCTTTTAGCTATGAGTACCTCGATGCCAATCTCTGGAGTAGCTGAAGCAACCGATGGCGCAGTAGTAACTCTGGGCGGGCTAGTAAGCAGTGTGCAATTTAAGACTACGAAGCGCTCTGGCGACAAATGGGCCATAGTTTCGCTGGAAGATTTAGAAGGCGTGGTTGAAGTAATGGTGTGGCCAAATACTTTTACAAAAGTTGCTACCTTGTTAAATGAAGATGCAATTGTCTTGATGAAAGTACGAATTGAAAAACGCGATGACGAAGGTCCACGTGTTGCAGCCCTTGAAGTCTCTATCCCTGATGTCAGCGCAGCGTTTTCTGGACCAGTTACTGTTTACATTCCAGAGTCTCGCGTAAATTCTGCGGTTATGGATTCGTTGCGTCAGATTTTGAGTGCTCATCCAGGAACAACACAAGTCAACTTGACGGTCATTCAATCAGACAAGTTTGTTTCAGTTAAGACTGACGACAAGCTAAGAGTTTCGCCATCGCCTTCACTATTTGGCGACTTAAAAGCGCTATTAGGTGCGAACTGTTTAGAAGCACCGCAACTGCTAACTACTTAGCACGCAAGCTGTACTTACTAAACCGCAATGTCCCCGAACTTTGCTTGCAACAGTTCCGCTAAATCAATTGGTGACAATTCAATATCAAATCCGCGCTTACCGCCGCTAACAAGTACGGTGCCAAGTAATTGGGCTGACTCAGCAATCACAGTCGGCAGTAAATTCTTTTGGCCAAGTGGACTTATTCCGCCAACGACATAGCCAGTAATTCGCGCGGCAACCTGCGGGTCAGCCATAGTGGCTTTTTTTGCGCCCAGCACCCGTGACAGGGATTTCAAACTCACTTGTTGGTTGACGGGCACGATTGCTACTGCGAAGTAGTCATCAACTTGCGCTACTAAAGTCTTAAATACTTGGCTTGGATCAATTCCAAGTTTTTCAGAAGCCTCTAATCCAAATGAAGTAGCACTTGGATCATGTTGGTACTCATGCTCCACATAGATAATTCCAGCCGCATTCAGCAAAGTTGTTGCAGGTGTTCCAGTAGCCATATTTGAGAATTCTATAGCCTTACTTTTGCCGTTAAACTTGGCAATATGTTGTCAACTCTTGATCTACGCGGGGGATCTCGCCGGGCTGTGGATTTGCGCGATATCGTGCCCCGAGCCAAGTTTGACCTAGATGCAGTAGTTGAAGTCGTTCGACCAATTGTGGAAGATGTCCGCGATCGCGGGGAAGTAGCAGTACAAGAATGGTCCGCAAAATTTGATGGGGTAAGTGCGCCAGAAATTCGGGTTCCACAAAACGTTATTGACCAAGCCCTAGCAAATGTTGATCCAAAAATTCGCGCCGCGCTAGAAGAAGCTATTCGTCGAGTTCGCTTGGTTCACGAAAAACAACGTCGCGAAGAAACTGTCGTGCAAGTTGCGCCCGGTGGCACAGTTACTGAACGTTGGATCCCAGTGCAGCGCGTAGGACTTTATGTGCCAGGCGGTAATTATGTTTATCCAAGCAGCGTAATTATGAATGTTGTTCCGGCTCAGATTGCTGGCGTTGAATCTCTAGTTGTTTGCTCGCCGCCGCAAAGTGAGTTTGGTGGCTGGCCGCACCCAACAATTTTGGCCGCGTGCGCGTTGCTTGGAGTTACTGAGGTTTACGCAGCCGGCGGCGCTCAAGCAGTAGCACTCATGGCTTATGGCAGCACCGGACCAATTGAAATTGAACCAGTCTCACTTGTTACTGGACCAGGCAATATGTATGTCACAGCAGCTAAGCGAATGCTAAAAGGATTCATCGGAATTGATTCCGAAGCTGGCCCAACTGAAATTGCAATTTTGGCGGATGATTCAGCTAACCCTGAATTCGTAGCTGCTGACTTAATTAGTCAAGCAGAGCATGATGTTGTTGCTGCATCCGTTTTAGTAACGGATAGTCAAGAACTAATTGACAAGGTTCGAATCGCCTTAGAGCGACAAGTGCCGTTAAACATGAATGCAGATCGAATTCGAATTGCACTCACCAGCCAGCAAAGCGCTTTTGTTTTAGTAGATGATTTAGCTCATGGCCTGGCGGTCGTTGATGCGTATGCTGCGGAGCACTTAGAAATTCATACTCGCGACGCAGCAGCCGTTGCGCGCCAAGTAAAGAATGCCGGCGCAATTTTTGTTGGAGACTGGTCGCCAGTTTCACTCGGTGACTATGCAGCTGGCTCTAACCACGTTCTTCCAACCGGTGGTTGCGCTTGCCATTCCTCAGGCTTATCGGTGCAATCATTTTTACGAGGCATTCATTATGTGGAGTATGACGAACGAGCTCTGCAAGAAATTGCGGAAACTGTTGTCACACTTGCAAATGCTGAAGGCCTACCAGGTCACGCAGCTGCCATTGAAATTCGTTCCCAATGAGCGCAAGTAACGGCGCGGGCAACACAAATAGTGAGTTGCCAATTCGGGCTGACCTAGTCGGACGATCACCTTACGGCGCACCCCAACTCGAAGTTCCAGTTCGCCTCAACACGAACGAGAACCCATTTGACCCGTCACCGGAATTAGTGGCTGAACTGACTCGGGTAATTTCGCAAGTTGGCAACAAACTTAATCGCTATCCAGATCGCGATGCGAAGTTACTTCGCGCTGATTTGGCAACCTACTTGGCAACTGAGAGTCAAGTGACTTTGACGCAAGAAAATATTTGGCCAGCCAATGGTTCTAATGAAGTCATGCAGCAATTACTTCAATTATTTGGGGGACCAGATAAGAAGTTAGTAACTTTTGATCCAACATATTCAATGTATGAAGACTATTGTCGCAATGCATTTACAAAATATGAAACAGTCTCGCGTAAACCAGATTTTGAGATTGATTCCAAAGTCTTAGATGTAGCCATAGCTTTGCAACCTGACATCATCGTTTTAACTTCGCCAAATAATCCAACTGGCACGGTTGTAGGCCAAAAAGAAATTGAATACTTGTTGGAGAATTTTTCTGGCATCGTAATCATTGACGAGGCTTACGCTGAATTTCGCGCGCCTGGGACACCAAGTGCAATAGCCAATATAAAAAATTATCCTCGACTTATCGTGACTCGCACTATGAGCAAAGCTTTTTCCTACGCAGGTGCCCGAATTGGTTATGCAGTGGCAGACCCGCAGGTAATTGATGCATTACAACTTGTTCGATTGCCATACCACTTATCAACCATCACACAAGAAGCTGCTCGGGTCGCGCTGCGATTTAGTTCGCAATTGTTAAGCCAAGTGGACTTGATTCGAAGTGAGCGTGATGACTTAATGAGTTGGCTCGTTGCAGCGGGGTTTGATGTGGCATCAAGTGGGGCAAACTTCATAATGTTTGGAACATTTAGTGATCGAAATCAAATCTGGGAAAAACTAGTTGAGCAAGGGGTTTTGATTAGGCAAACTGGCCCGACTGGCTGGCTCCGCGTAAGCATTGGAACTCCGCGGGAAAATTCGCTATTCAAAGCTGCATTACTTAAAGTTACAACTAACTAATAGGAAAGTGACCACCATGGCCAGCATCGCAAGCATCGCAAGCACCGGACGCACCGCACGTATCGAGCGCTCAACTAAGGAAAGTTCAGTACTAGTTGAGTTAAATCTTGATGGCACGGGACTACTTGATATCAATACTGGCGTGCCATTTTTTGATCACATGCTTTCCCAGTTAGGCCGACATGGTGGCTTTGATCTCAAAGTTGAAACAAAGGGCGACGTTGATGTTGATTCTCACCACACCGTGGAAGACACTTCCCTCGCTATTGGCGAAGCAATCCGAACTGCGCTTGGAGATAAAGTTGGCATCCGCCGATTTGGTGATGCTTATGTCCCACTTGATGAAACAGCCTGCCACGCAGCAGTAGATCTTTCAGGTCGTCCATATTTAGTTCATGAACAACCTGAAATCGTGGAATTGATCGGAACTTTTGACACCACTTTGATTCGCCACATCTGGGAGTCAATAATTGCAACTGCGCAAATCTGTATTCACATCCGAATCCTCAGTGGGCGAAATGCTCATCACGTAAGTGAAGCCCAGTTCAAAGCAGTTGCTCGCGCACTACGCGATGCAGTTGCACTTGATCCACGAGTTACTGACATACCTTCGACTAAGGGAAGTCTCTAGCTCGTGACCTCTGTGGTAATTCTGGATTACGGATCCGGAAACGTTCGATCAGCGCAGCGCGCACTTGAAACAACTGGGGCAAGTGTTTCAATTTCTGCTGATTTCGATGAGGCAATGAACTGTGACGCCTTACTCGTTCCAGGTGTTGGCGCGTTCGCATCTTGCATGGCTGGCTTAAAGAATGTTCGCGGCGATCAAATTATTGGTCGTCGGTTAGCGGGCAGTCGACCAGTACTTGGAATTTGCGTTGGGATGCAAGTGTTGTTCGAGAAAAGCACGGAACATGCACCAACAGGTTTTCATGCTGGGCTAAATGAGTGGCCAGGAACGGTAGATCAACTGACTGCGCCAGTTTTGCCGCACATGGGTTGGAATACGGTTTCGAGCGCATCACAATCGCAGATGTTTTCTGGGATCGAAGATGAGCGCTTTTATTTTGTGCACTCGTATGCCGCCAGAAAGTGGGAACTTGATCCACACGAAAAGTTGACTGCTCCAAAAGTGTCATGGTCCAATCATGGTGAGAACTTTGTCGCAGCTGTTGAAAATGGACCACTCTGGGCTACCCAATTTCATCCTGAAAAATCTGGCGAAGCAGGTCTGACATTGTTGGCAAACTGGATTGCGACAATAAAATGAAAGCAATCAAGTGTGCGCACGAACAAAGATTTAACCGAACATTTCCGATTCAAGTAAGCAACGAGGTCAACTAGATGTCATCACTTATCTTGCTGCCAGCTGTCGATGTTGCTGATGGGCAAGCCGTTCGTTTAGTACAAGGTCAAGCGGATAGCGCAACTTCATTTGGCGATCCATTAGCCGCAGCGCTGGATTGGCAATCAAGTGGCGCGCAGTGGATCCACTTAGTAGATCTTGATGCTGCGTTTGGTCGTGGGGAGAATCGAGAACTTCTTGCCCAGGTTGTTGGGCGACTAGATGTAAATGTTGAAATCTCTGGTGGTATCCGAGATGACGAATCATTGCGCGCAGCACTTGCCACGGGTGCGCGACGGGTAAATCTTGGTACTGCAGCGTTAGAAAATCCGCAATGGACTGCGCAAGTAATTTCTGAATTCGGTGATCGCATCGCAGTAGGTCTTGATGTGCGCGGCACGGTATTAGCGGCGCGAGGTTGGACGCAAGACGGCGGCGACATTTGGGAAACGCTCGAGCGCCTGGAAGCTGATGGCTGTGAGCGTTACGTCGTAACTGACGTTACAAAAGATGGCACACTTCGCGGACCAAACATTGAGTTACTAAAGCAGATGTGTGAGCGCACTAATAAGCCAGTGATTGCAAGCGGTGGAATTGCAAACCTTGCAGACATAACGCAACTTCGTTCGTTAACTGAAATCGGAGTTGAAGGCGCGATAGTTGGTAAGGCCCTGTACGCGCGCGCATTCACACTTGAGGAAGCTATCAAAGCAGCCGGACCGCAGGAACTTTAAGTGAGCGTAGCAATCCGTGTTATTCCGTGCCTTGATGTCGATGCTGGTCGAGTTGTCAAAGGCGTAAATTTTGAGAATCTTGCTGATGCTGGCGACCCTGTTGAGTTAGCTAAACATTATGGGGATTGGGGCGCAGATGAATTAATTTTTCTTGACATCACGGCCTCGAGCGCGAATCGTGAAACCACACTTGAAATGGTGAAGCGCACTGCGGATGTGTTATTTATTCCACTAACAGTTGGTGGTGGTGTTCGCACCGTTGAAGACGTTGATGCGCTGTTGCGCGCGGGGGCAGACAAAGTTGGAATAAATACTGCTGGTCTTGCTAATCCAGATTTAATCTCCACGGCAGCAAGTCGTTTCGGTGACCAGTGCATTGTCGTTTCGGTGGACGTCAGACGAAGCGCGAGTGCGCCCAGTGGCTTTGAGGCAACCACCCATGGTGGTCGACAAAGTAGTAATAAAGATGCACTGGAGTGGATCATCGAAGCAGCCCAGCGCGGCGCTGGTGAAGTCCTGCTAAATTCCATGGACGCAGATGGAACAAAGCATGGCTATGACTTGGAATTAATTTCTCGCGTTCGAGCAGTAGTTAACATCCCTATCATTGCCAGCGGTGGCGCCGGAAAGTTAACAGATTTTGCGCCAGCAGTTGCAGCTGGAGCCGACGCAGTACTAGCAGCCAGCGTTTTTCACTTTCATGAACTCACCATCCAGCAAGTTAAGGATGAACTGCGCTTAACGGGAATTGAAGTTCGTTAGCCACTTGCCCAAAGTCCGCTGATTTCCAATAGCCCGTTCCATCACGGCACAATAGAGACATGGAACGCGGCGGATTTATCGAAAACCTTGCATTTAACGAACAAGGTTTAATTCCTGTTGTGGTTCAACAAGTCGATACTCGAGAAGTTTTAATGCTGGCGTGGATGAACGCGCAAACCATCTCGCAGACTTTAACTACCGGCAAAGCAACATATTGGAGTCGCAGTCGTGATCAAGTTTGGGTTAAAGGCGAAACTTCGGGCCATCATCAGCGCGTTGTCGCGTTAGCTAAAGATTGTGACAGTGACACTTTGTTACTGACGGTTGATCAAACTGGTGGTGCCTGCCACACCGGCTCGCACACTTGCTTTGACGACGCCGTCACGCATCCTGAGGTAAGTGAATGACCACCCCAGACTTAGAAAATTTTCGCAAGTTAGCTAAAACTCGAAGAGTCATTCCGGTATTTCGAAAAGTAGCAGTAGTAAACGAAACTGCCTTGAGTTTGTATCGCAAATTAGCAGATGAACGAGCTGGGACTTTCTTACTTGAATCTGCTGAACATGGCAGATCTTGGTCGCGTTATTCCTTCGTAGGCGTTGCCAGTTCCGCAATGTTGTCAGAACGTGCTGGTCAAGCCCTTTGGTCAGGCAAAGTACCTCGCGGTGTTCCTGAAACTAGTGACCCAATACTTGCGTTGCGCGAAACTCTAGATTTGCTTTTCACCCCAGGGGTAAATGAAGGCATCACCAGCGAAGAGTTACCACCTTTAACTGGTGGCGTAGTTGGTTATTTGGGATACGACATTGTTCGGCGATTAGAAAAATTACCGAATGACACGATTGACGTTTTGGAATTACCCGAACTTGCCATGTTGGTTGCCACTGATCTAGCAGTACTCGACCATGAAAATGGTGCGGTAACGCTGATTGCCAATGCCATTAATTATGACAATTCAGATGAGCGAGTTGATGAAGCGTGGGCAGAGGCCAAAAAGCGACTTGATGACATGGAGCATGCTCTTGCTAAACCTGATGTTTCCGAAGCCAAGAAGTTCGATCGCACCGTAAAAGCGAACTTTACTCGCGAAACGCAAAGTGATGAATACCAAAATGCTGTTAGAAGCGCACAAGAACGCATTACAGCAGGGGATGCGTTTCAAATAGTTTTGAGCCAAAGATTTGCAACCACCTGCAACGCATCAGCGCTAGATGTCTATGAAGTCCTGCGCGAATCAAATCCAAGTCCATACATGTTCTTATTTCGGATCCCAGAGTTAACTGGCCCAGATCAACCACTTGGCACCAAAGTGGCTTTCGACATTGTCGGTTCTAGCCCAGAAGCATTAGTAACTTTGCGTAACGGCGAGGCAATGTTGCATCCGATTGCCGGCACCAGACCTCGCGGTGCTTCGCCAGTGGAAGATGATTCAAACGCCCGGAGTTTGATGGCAGATACCAAGGAGCGCGCTGAACATTTGATGCTAGTTGATCTTGGTCGCAATGACTTAGGACGCGTGTGCTTACCTGGCACAGTTGAGGTCGCGGACTTCATGAGCATTGAGCGCTACAGCCACGTAATGCACATTGTGTCTACTGTTGTTGGAAAGATTTCGCCAGAAGTCAGCGCCTTTGATTTAGTCGCTGCAACTTTTCCTGCGGGAACGTTATCAGGTGCACCTAAGCCGATGGCTATGACAATAATCGAAGGATTAGAAAAAACTAAACGTGGCGTTTATGGCGGTTGTGTTGGCTATTTTGATTTTGCTGGCAACGTAGATACTGCAATTGCTATTCGTTCTACTGTGATTAAAAATCAAGTGGCGTACGTGCAGGCGGGCGCTGGAGTAGTGGCTGATTCCGTACCTGAAAGTGAAGACGCGGAATGCCAATTTAAGGCGATGGCAGTTCTAAATGCCATCGCAGTTGCTAACACTTCGATTGAAGCAACTAAATGAAGTTGAGTTTCAGAAACATAATCACTCTTCAGTTTTTAGCTTCTGGTTTTGTTTTGGTTTTACTTTCCAGGCAGTGGGTTAGTGCAAAGTATGTTGAAGCGGGATTTCCAAATGTTTCGCTGGAGTTAACTGCCAATGAGCTCACTCCAGCACTAAGTGGCCTAGCAATTGCAGCCGTAGCATCCACTTTGGGTGCGATTGCTACTCGTAGAATTGGCCGGCGATTAGTTGGAGTTGTGTCAGCCTTCATTGGTTTTGGAATTGTTTTTGTCACAGTAGACATGCAGCGAAACTTAGAAACTTTGGTTGGATCAAAATTTGCCGATGCAATTGGTCGTGATGTTTCAGGCTGGAGCCAGGAAAGCTCAATTTATGCTTGGCTGGTAATCCCAGCAGGGTTATTAGTCGCAGCAAGCGGCATAGTTATGGCGATAAAAACCTTTCCTTCGCAGCTTTCCAAACGCTATGAACGCGAGCAAGTCAAAGCCCAGAATTTAACACCGTGGCAGTCCTTAGATCAAGGAATTGACCCAACCGTCGAAGGCGAAATTCGTTAGTTGCTATTATTTAGTAATTGAGTTTTTCCAATTAACTAGGAGACAAAATGTCACAAGCCCACGAAGATCACGGTCACACAGTGGCTGCCTGGACTGGGGTAAGTATTGCGATGTTGGCTTTCCTAATTGGCTGCATCGGAGTAGTCATAGCGCAACCACCGATATTTTGGCTTGGCGTGGCATTACTTCCAGTGGCTTTGATTGCTGGAAAAGTATTAGCACTTCTTGGGTTTGGTAAATCGTCAAGTTAGTAAGAAAAATCTGACTGCACGCTTAATTTGTATCCCTTCTAAACTTGCAACAAATCTCTAGGAGGGATGCGCTATGACTTCAGTTTTAGATTCAATCATTGCCGGTGTCCGGGAAGACCTAGCAGTTCGAATGAAAAAAGTTTCACTTGAAACTTTAAAGTCTGACATCGCAAAACTTCCACCAGCATTACCTGCAGCGCAACTACTTTTAAATCGCACCTTTAGCGTTATCGCTGAAGTAAAACGAGCTAGCCCAAGTAAGGGTCATCTTTCAAACATCTCTGATCCCGCCCAACTTGCTTTTGATTATGAAAGTGGCGGAGCGCAAGTAATTAGTGTTTTAACTGAAGAGCGTAGATTCAACGGCACCCTTGCTGACCTTGATGCGGTTCGCAGCAAAGTTTCAGTTCCAGTACTTCGCAAAGATTTCATGGTTGATGATTACCAAGTTTGGGAAGCGCGAGCCCACGGGGCAGATTTGATTTTGCTAATTGTCGCTGCGTTAACTGACGCTGAGCTTGCTCGACTTAACTTCCTGGCATTAGAGCTGGGGATGTCTGTTCTCGTTGAGGTTCATGACGCCGCCGAATTGGAACGCGCACTTACCTTAAACCCAGTTTTAGTTGGGGTAAACGCCCGCAATCTAAAGACGCTGGAAGTTGACTTAGCTACCTGTTTTGAACTTTTGCCACTGATTCCAGACCACATTGTTGCCATTGCCGAATCTGGTATTTCCAGCACCCAAGAAGTCCAGGACTTAGCAAATTATGGTGCGCAAGCCGTTTTAGTTGGCGAGGCACTGGTCACAGGTGGTACTCCTAGCGAAACTGTCAGAGAATGGACTAAGGCAGGGGAACTTGCCCGAGCAAATTATTTGCTAACTGAGAGTTAGGGCGCAGACACATGAGTGTTAACGAAGTTTTGGTTATGCCAGATCTGCGCGGTCATTTTGGAAAATTCGGTGGTCGCTTCGTGCCCGAAGCTTTAATGGCTGCACTTGATGAACTCGATGACGCATTTCGTAAGGCAATGGTTGATCCAGGATTCTTAACAGAGTTGCACGATCTACAAGTTAATTACACCGGCCGACCAAGTCCCATCACACATGCAAAGCGATTCTCCGAGTACGCAGGCGGCGCCACAGTATTACTAAAGCGCGAAGATCTAAATCACACTGGCTCGCACAAAATCAATAACGTTCTTGGCCAAGGACTACTGACACTTCGCATGGGTAAATCCCGCATTATCGCGGAAACTGGCGCAGGCCAACACGGCGTAGCAACAGCAACTGTTGCTGCGTTGCTTGGTTTGGAATGTGTTGTCTACATGGGCGAAGAAGACACTAAGCGACAGGCACTAAACGTTGCGCGCATGAAGTTACTTGGCGCAACTGTTGTACCAGTAACTTCGGGTAGTAAAACTTTGAAAGATGCAATCAACGAAGCTATGCGCGATTGGGTAGCAAACGTTGCTGATACGCATTACATGCTTGGTACCGTTGCCGGACCAGCGCCATTTCCAGAAATGGTTCGCGATTTTCACCGCATCATTGGCGATGAATCCCGCGAACAAATGTTAGAGCGCTTTGGACGCTTACCAGATGTTGTAGCTGCTTGCGTAGGCGGCGGTTCAAATGCGATTGGTATTTGGACTGCGTTTATTCCAGATAGTGATGTGCGCTTACTCGGACTTGAAGCAGGTGGCGACGGCGTAGAAACAGGTCGGCACGCATCAACAATTGTTGGCGGCGCAGTCGGAGTTTTGCATGGCGCACGTTCTTACATAATGCAAGATGACGATGGTCAAACTATCGAAAGCCATTCGATCAGCGCTGGCTTGGATTACCCAAGTGTTGGTCCAGAGCATGCTTACTTAGCAGACATAGGTCGCGCTGAATATCGTTCGGTAACAGATGTTGAAGCCATGAATGCATTCAAGTTGCTTTGCGAAACTGAAGGAATTATTCCTGCTATCGAAACTGCGCATGCACTTGCTGGCGCACTTGAAATTGGAAAAGAACTTGGTAAGGACGCAATCATCTTGGTGAATTGTTCAGGTCGAGGCGATAAGGATGTTGAAACAGCTGCTAAGTGGTTTGACATGAATCCATGAGTTTGCTTCACGAAGTTTTCGATCGCGCCAAATCAGAAAATCGAGCAGCGCTAATTGCCTACTTGCCCGCAGGTTATCCAACTGCAGATGGCGCAGTGGAATGTATTGCAGCCATGGTCGATGGTGGCGTTGACATAGTGGAAATTGGTTTCCCCTATAGCGATCCAGTAATGGATGGACCAACAATTCAAGAAGCAGTAAAGATCTCCCTTGAAGGCGGAACAAAATCAGCCACGGTTATAAAAACCGTTAAGCGCGTTTCAGAGCTGGGTGTGCCAACGCTTGTTATGTCTTATTGGAATCCAATTGAACGCTATGGCTTAGAAAGTTTTGCAACTGATTTTCATGCTGCGGGTGGCTCTGGAGTAATTACGCCAGATTTAACGCCGGAAGAAGCTGATGACTGGATTGCTGCAACTGATGAAAAAGATGTCGAGCGCGTTTTTCTCGTAGCACTATCAAGTTCCGATGAACGAATTGCCAAGGTCGCAAGTGTTACAACGGGCTTTGTTTACGCCGGCGCAGTCATGGGTGTAACGGGCGCACGCGCCTCACTTTCCGATGCCATCGAGGGACTAGTTGCCAAAGTTCGCCGCCACACTGATTTGCCGGTGGCCGTCGGCCTTGGGGTATCCACTCCCGAGCAAGCACACGAAATTGCCCAATACGCCGATGGCGTTATAGTCGGCAGCGCATTTGTTACGGCAATTGCTCAAGGTGGACCAGCAGCCGCAAAGACATTAGCTCAAGCACTTTCGCAAGGACTAAGCCGAAAGGGCTAGGCGTTTCCCAAGTTTCAAGCATTCTTAAAGTGCGACATAATTAGTAAGCAAGTAGTAATCGCCTGATTATAGTTTTTTGGAGTTTTCGTGTCACAAGAAAATTTGAGTGCAAAAGCCGCAAAAGCTGCTGCTGCAGCTGCACGTAATGCCGCTGCAGCCGTTGAGCAAAAACGCCAACGCAAGATTCGACTCATAGGCGGCGCAGTTGTTGTGCTGGTAATGGGTGCGTTGATCGCAATTCCGGTGCTTTCAAATACTGACGCGGTTATCCCAGCGAATGCTGCGCTACCAACAGGGGTAACTTCCGATACTTATGGCGTAAAAGTTGGACCAGCTTGGGATGCACCTGATGCCGACAAGATTCCAATCCTGCAAATTTGGGAAGATTTCCAATGTCCCGCTTGTGGCAGTTTTGAAGCTGCTTCTGGCGTAATTCTCCAAGGTCTAATTGACTCAGGCAAAGTCCGAGTTGAATATCGCCCAACAATTTTCTTGGACAAAAATTTGCTAGCGCAAAATACAGCTGCTGGAAACCCAAACTCATCAAAGCGTGCAACTTTAGGATTTGGTTGCGCCGTAGATGCTGGAGCAGAAGTTAATTACCACGCGCAGCTCTTTGCGAATCAGCCACAAGAAGGCGCCGGATATTCGCAAGAGGCACTTAATAGCTTTGCCGAAACTTCTGGAATTACAGGCGATGCCCTAACCACTTTCACTGACTGCTTAACGAGCGAAAAGTATGCTGGCTGGGTTGCGAATTCATACTCAGCATTTGACGCTGAAGGTGTGTCATCAACTCCAACGGGAATTTTAAATGGCACGGTGCTTACTGGTGACGTGTTATTTGATCCAGCTCAGCTAACTGCCGCTATTGAGGCTGCGACAAAGAGTTAGTACCCCTAACTCTTACTAGATATGACTCAACTACCTGCCTTCATCCCAAGTCCATCTGAAAGTGTCTGGCAACTGGGACCTTTCCCGCTGCGCGCATATGCACTTGTCATTATGGTGGGAATTTTTCTAGCAGTGTGGCTTGGCAACCGTCGCTTCATTGCGCGCGGGGGACTAGATGGTCAAGTAACTGACATCGCGATGTGGGCTGTGCCATTCGGTATTGCAGGTGGACGCATTTATCACGTACTAACGGACTGGGAAATTTACTTTAGTGAAGGTGGCAAGGGATTCCTTGGCGCACTTCGTATTTGGGAAGGTGGCTTAGGAATCTGGGGCGCTATCGCACTTGGCGGAGTTGGCGCGTGGATTGGCGCAAAGCGACAAGGTGTTGCCTTCCAACCCTTTGCAGATTCAATAGCGCCAGGTATTGCGTTCGCGCAAGCGATCGGACGCTTTGGCAACTGGTTTAACCAAGAACTATTTGGTCGCCCAACCACGCTTCCTTGGGGATTAGAAATTGACATCGCAAATCGCCCAACTAATTTCACGCAATTTGAAACTTTCCATCCAACATTCTTGTACGAAGCAATTGCATGTACTGCTATTGGTTTGTTTTTAATGCGAGCTGACAAGCGTTACGTCATGGGTCATGGTCGAGTGTTCGCACTTTATGTTGCGATGTACTGCGCAGCGCGTGGCCTAATTGAAACTTTGCGAATTGATGATGCTCGGTTAGTTTTAGGTATTCGTTTCAATGTGTTTACTGCTCTGGTTATTGGTGCGGGCGCGCTACTTTATCTAGTTAGATCAAGTGAAAAAAATCCTGGTCGTGAAGTTGTATCTGAGGGAAAATTAGTTCTTCAATCAATGCTCTCCAATGCAACGCAAGAGCCAACTGTCCAGCCTGAAACGCCAAGCTCAGCAATTGCCGACGATGCCGAGAATGATCCTTCGCCAGTTGACTTGGTGGAAGAAACACCGGAACCAGTATTAGCACTGGATGCAACACATCCAATGCCGATGGTGACTGAATCAACACCGCCAGCAAAACCACAATCAAAGCAACCGGGTCGGCGCCGTAAAACTTAGTTAAACTAAAGACATCAACGCTAGATAGGAATTCAAAGTGCGTCGCGCCAAGATAGTTTGCACACTCGGTCCTGCTACAGCTACCCCAGAAATCGTTGCAAAATTGGTTAATTCTGGCATGAATGTGGCGCGCTTAAACCTTTCCCATGGCGATCATGCAGTTCACACCCAGTCCTACGAGTTAGTTCGCGCAGCTTCGAAAGCATCTGGCCTTGGCGTTGGAATTTTGGCGGATTTGCAAGGCCCAAAGATTCGCCTGGCTAAATTTACCAATGGACCAGTGGCGCTTGCATTAGGAGCTAACTTCACAATAACTACGCGAGAGGTTTTGGGTGACGGCGTAATTTGTGGCACAACATATTCTGGTTTACCTGGCGACTGCAAAATCGGGGATCGCATCTTGATCGACGATGGCAAAGTGGGTCTTGAAGTAATTGAAGTCACCGCTGATTCTGTGATTACTAAAGTCACTGAGGCAGGGATTGTTAGCGATAACAAAGGCATTAATTTGCCAGGAGTAGCTGTGAGTGTTCCAGCACTTTCAGAAAAAGACGTTGCAGACTTGCGTTGGGCGTTGCGCCAAGGCGTTGACTTAATCGCGCTTTCTTTTGTGCGAAGCGCCTCAGACATCCACGATGTGCACGCCATCATGGATGAAGAAGGTCGCCGAGTTCCAGTAATTGCAAAAATTGAAAAGCCCCAAGCAGTCGCTAACCTTGCTGAGATCATTGAAGCATTTGATGGCATCATGATCGCGCGCGGCGACTTGGGTGTGGAACTTCCGCTAGAGCAAGTGCCTATGGTGCAAAAACGTGCAATTGCACTTGCTCGCGCTGCCACTAAGCCAGTAATTGTCGCAACTCAAATGTTGGAATCCATGATCACTGCCTCGCGTCCAACTCGGGCTGAAGCCAGCGATGTTGCAAACGCAGTTCTTGATGGCGCTGACGCGCTAATGCTTTCGGGCGAAACAAGTGTTGGCGTTGATCCAGTACATGTTATTGAGACAATGAGCCGCATTATTTCTCACATTGAATCTGAAGCCTTGGGAACTCTGCCAAAACTTGCGGACGACGCGCAAGGTGAAACCGCTAAAGCGATCAGTTTAGCTGCTGTTGAAGTTGCAAAGCATGTGGAGGCAGTAAGCATCGTGGCATTCACGGAAACGGGAAGCTCTGCCCGGTTAGTTGCGCGTCATCGCAGCCCAACAAAATTAATCGCATTTACCCCGAATGAGAATGTTCGCAATCAACTTTCGTTAGTTTGGGGAACCCAAACACTCCTTGCTCCTGGGGTTTCCCACACTGATGAAATGGTGGCCCAGGTCGACAAAGCTTTGTTAGACCTTGGGGTATTTAAATTGCATGATCCAATCGTGGTTATTGCTGGTGTGCCACCAGGCATTCCAGGTTCAACGAATGGGATGCGGGTGCATCAGCTGGGTCATGGTGCGAATAACGCGTAGGCGTTATTCGCACCCAATAAGTAATTAGCGAATAACGCGTAGGCGTTATTCGCACCCAATAGAAACACCCCACACCGGCCAACAAAAGTGGTCAATGCGGCAAACCTCGAGCGACCCTGATACAGTAGTGAGAGCTTGAAAGCACGACATCCTTTAACACCTGTCCAGTGAGGCAGGAAAGGAGGTAAGAAGATGACGAACGACTTTCTGCCAAGTGGACGCGTAGTCCTTGATGCCAGCGATATTTCTCGCGCTTTAACCCGATTAGCTCACGAAATCGTGGAGCGAACTCATGGCGCCACAAATCTGACTCTGATGGGAATTCCCACTCGCGGTGTGACATTGGCGCATCGCCTTGGCGAGCAAATCTCGCAAATCCAAGGGTTGCCAGTTGCGGTTGGCGCAATCGACATCACGATGTACCGCGATGACCTGCGCCTTCGACCTGCTCGCGCATTGCAACCAACCACAATTCCACCCGAAGGCATCGAAGGCCGCTTAGTAATTTTGGTTGACGACGTACTTTTCTCCGGTCGCACAATTCGCGCCGCCCTAGACGCACTTTCTGAGCACGGTCGCCCCGAGTTAGTGCAGCTCGCAATCTTGGTTGACCGTGGACATCGCGAGCTTCCTATCCGCGCAGACTATGTAGGTAAAAACCTGCCAACTGCGCGCACTGAAAAAATCCAAGTGAATTTAGTCGAGCATGACGGCAGCGACGAAGTGCGAATCGAGAGTGAAGCATGAAGCACCTTTTAAGCGCTGCTGACTTAACTCACGAAGCAGCATTACAAATTCTTGACACTGCAAAGCAACTGACATTGGCAACTGAACAAGGTGTCGGAAAACTTCCGCCACTTCGCGGTCGCACCGTAGTGAATTTGTTCTACGAAGATTCCACTCGCACTCGCATCTCGTTTGAGGCTGCTGCTAAGCGCCTCAGCGCAGATGTCATCAACTTCTCAGCGGTTGGCTCAAGTGTTTCAAAAGGCGAAAGCCTGAAAGATACTGCGCTGACCCTAGAAGCAATGGGCGCAGACGCAGTAGTGATCAGGCACAACAACAGTGGCGCACCACATCGACTTGCAAACGCTGGTTGGATTTCTGGCGGCGTTGTGAATGCTGGCGATGGCACACATGAACATCCAACACAGGCACTACTTGATGCCTACACTTTGCGCCAAAATTTGCGAGGTGGCGAAGGCGACTTAACTGGATTGAACGTGACAATCGTTGGCGATGTTTTGCATAGCCGAGTTGCCCGCTCCAATGTTTTACTGCTGAACACTCTTGGCGCCAAAGTTCGCTTGGTTGCTCCGCCGACTTTGCTTCCTTACGGAATTGAAGATTGGGACTGCGAAGTTTCCTACGACCTAGATGCATCCCTTGAAGGATCTGACGCCGTGATGATGTTGCGAGTTCAGCGAGAACGCATGAACGCCGCTTACTTTCCAACCTCACACGAATACAGCAATCGTTACGGCTTAAACGTCACACGAATGAATCGACTTTCCCAAGACGCAGTCATCATGCACCCAGGTCCAATGAATCGCGGAATGGAAATTTCTGCTGATGTCGCGGACTCAAATCGCTCGGTGATCGTGGAGCAAGTTGCCAATGGCGTGAGTGTGCGCATGGCTGTTCTGTACTTAATGCTCGGTGGATCGGAGTCCGTAAAGTGACCAGTTATGTAATTAAAGACGTTTCCATCTTGGATGGTAAGCCAACTGACATCTTGATTCGCGACGGCGTGATTGCCGAAGTCGGAACTGGCCTTAAAGGTGATGAAGTAATTGACGGCGCTGGATGCATCGCGCTTCCTGGATTAGTTGACCTGCATACGCACTTACGCGAACCAGGACGCGAAGACGCCGAAACGATTTTGTCGGGTAGTCGCGCTGCTGCAAAAGGTGGCTTCACCGCAGTTCACGCAATGGCAAACACTGATCCAGTTGCAGACACTGCCGGGGTAGTCGAGCAAGTTTGGCGACTTGGCCAAGAAGCTGGACTTGTTGATGTGCGACCAGTTGGCGCAGTCACCATGGGACTTGAAGGAACTGCCCTTGCTGAACTAGGCGCCATGGCTGATAGCGCAGCCGGTGTTCGAGTCTTTAGCGATGATGGCAAATGCGTGCACGATGCATTGCTGATGCGCCGAGCTCTGGAATACGTAAAAGCATTTGATGGTGTGGTTGCCCAGCATGCGCAGGAACCACGATTAACTCAAGGCGCACAAATGAATGAGGGCGTGCTTTCGGGCAAACTCGGACTTGCTGGCTGGCCAGCAGTTGCTGAGGAAGCCATCATTGCGCGCGATGTTTTACTTGCTCATCACGTTGGCTCGCGCTTACACATCTGCCACTTATCAACGGCTGGCAGCGTGGAAATCATTCGCTGGGCCAAGTCGCGCGGTATCAATGTAACTGCAGAAGTTACCCCACATCACTTGTACTTCACTGACGAAGTTGTCGAATCTTATGATCCGATTTACAAAGTCAATCCACCCCTTCGAACCGCAGCAGATGTTGCAGCAGTTCGCGCTGGCCTAGCTGATGGCACGATCAACATCGTGGCAACCGATCACGCGCCACATCCTTCCGAAGACAAAGATTGCGAATGGACCGCAGCTGCGTTTGGGATGACTGGTCTAGAAAGTGCGCTGAGCGTGGTTTACGAAACCATGGTTGTAACTGGCTTAATGAACTGGGCAGCAGTTGCAGATCGCATGTCAGTTCAACCCGCACTTATTGGTCGAGTCAGTGATCAAGGCCAACCAATTGCAGCGGGCTCGCCAGCTAACTTAGTAATTTTTGATCCCCGTGCAAGTGAACTAGTCGAGGCACGAAAGACTGTAAGTGCAAGCCGAAATACCCCGTACGCAGGACGCACCCTTCCTGGCAAAGTTGTTGCAACGTTCTATCGTGGTAAACCAACTGTGCGAAACGGAGAACTTAGCGCATGACCCACGCCGTCCTTGTACTTGAAGATGGTCAAGTATTTACAGGTCGTTCATATGGCGCCGCTGGCGCCGCATTTGGCGAAGCCGTTTTTTCTACCGGAATGACGGGATACCAAGAGACAATCACTGACCCTTCTTATTGCGGTCAAGTTGTAATTCAAACAGCGCCGCACATTGGAAATACTGGCTGGAATGAAGAAGATAATGAATCCCAACAAATTTGGGTTTCGGGTTACGTAGTTCGCGATCCTGCGCGCCGCACTTCAAATTGGCGCTCCACAACAGATCTTGCGCAAGAACTTAAGACACAAAACGTTGTTGGCATCAGCGACATTGATACTCGCGCATTAACTCGCCACTTACGGGATCACGGCGCAATGCGAGTTGGCATTTTCTCAGGTGATTCTGCTGATCAAGACATTGAAACTTTGCTCAATAAAGTTCGTGAAGTTCCCGAAATGTCTGGCGCAAGTTTTTCTGAAACTGTTTCCACGAAAAAGACTTACGTAGTTCCAGCAATCGGAACTAAGCGGTTCCAAGTTGCAGCTCTTGACTTAGGTATTAAATCCATGACGCCACATTTGATGGCGCAGCGGGGGATTGAAGTACACGTTGTGCCGTCCAACATCTCGGCAACGGATTTACTTGCTGCTGGTCCAGATGGTATTTTCGTTTCAAATGGCCCAGGCGATCCAGCAACTGCGCTGCACGCCATTTCACTTGTGCAAGCGTGCCTAGATGCTAAGCGAGCGTTCTTTGGAATTTGTTTTGGAAATCAAATCTTAGGTAAAGCACTTGGGTTTGGAACTTACAAACTTCGCTACGGTCACCGCGGCATCAATCAACCAGTTATGGATCGCACAACTAACAAAGTTGAAATCACTGCGCATAACCACGGCTTCGCAGTTGACGCGCCAATTGATCGCGATTCGCAAACTCCTTATGGCAAAGTTCGCGTGAGCCATGTTTGCTTGAATGACAATGTTGTTGAGGGCTTGGAATGTTTAGATGTTCCAGCATTTAGCGTGCAGTATCACCCGGAAGCTGCTGCTGGTACGCACGATTCGGCGTATTTGTTTGATCGCTTCGTTGATTTGATGGAAGGTAAGCGCTAATGCCACGTCGTAGCGACATTAAATCTGTCATGGTCATTGGCTCTGGACCAATTGTGATTGGCCAAGCGTGCGAATTTGATTACTCGGGTACCCAAGCTTGTCGCGTGCTTAAAGCCGAAGGTCTGCGCGTAATTCTGGTTAACAGCAATCCCGCCACAATCATGACGGACCCGGAATTTGCTGATGCAACTTACATCGAACCAATCACTCCGGAAGTTGTTGCAACCATCATTGAACGTGAACGACCCGATGCCTTGCTGCCAACACTTGGTGGTCAAACTGCGCTGAATACTGCGATCGCGCTTTTCAAAAATGGCGTACTAGATAAATACAACGTGGAATTAATCGGCGCTGATGTTGATGCCATCGAGCGCGGGGAAAATCGTGAGCTATTCCGGCAAATTGTTGCGGACATCGGCGGCGAAAGCGCAAAGTCATTTGTCTGCCACACCATGGAAGATTGCCTGGCCGGCGTTAAAGAACTTAGTTACCCAGTTGTAGTTCGACCCTCATTCACAATGGGCGGCGCTGGCTCGGGTATTGCGTACGACGAAGAGGGCTTACATCGCATCGCAGGCCTTGGTCTGCAAGCTAGTCCAACCACGGAAGTTCTCTTAGAGGAATCCATCATTGGCTGGAAAGAATTCGAACTTGAACTAATGCGAGACAACAAAGACAACGTTGTCGTGGTTTGTACTATCGAAAACGTAGACCCAATGGGTGTTCACACTGGAGATTCAATCACAGTTGCGCCATCTATGACTTTGACGGACCGGGAATATCAAAAACTTCGCGACTTAGGAATAGCAATTATTCGCGCAGTTGGCGTTGACACTGGTGGTTGTAACATTCAATTTGCGGTGAATCCAGAAGATGGTCGCATCATCGTGATTGAAATGAATCCACGAGTTTCTCGTTCTTCGGCATTAGCAAGTAAGGCAACTGGGTTTCCAATTGCCAAAATTGCTGCTCGACTTGCCATTGGTTACACCTTGGATGAGATTCCAAATGACATCACAAAAGAAACGCCAGCATCCTTCGAGCCAACTTTGGATTATGTCGTAGTAAAGATTCCACGCTTTGCTTTTGAAAAATTCCCTAACGCCGATAAAACTTTGACCACAACAATGAAATCTGTTGGTGAAGCCATGGCTATTGGCCGTAACTTCACTGAGTCACTTCATAAAGCGCTGCGTTCCATCGAGCGCAAAGAAAGCCTTTTTGAATGGTCGCTAGATCCTAAATCCATAGACACTGCAGATTTATTAACCAAGATGAAGATTCCAACTGATGGCCGACTAAATCAAGTGCAACTTGCGCTTTGGGCTGGCATTAGCGTTGAGCAAGTCTTCGAAGCCACCAAGATCGATCCTTGGTTCTTGGATCAAATAGTTTTGCTTTGCGAAATTGCGCGCGAATTAAAAGCAGCTAAAGCTTTAGATCGCCATTCCATCACTGCAGCAAAGCGTCATGGCTTCTCAGATGCGCAAATTGGTTTGATTCGCGGAATTTCTGAAGCCGAAGTCCGTGGCATTCGCCACACCTTAGACATTCGCCCGGTTTACAAAACTGTTGATACCTGCGCTGCGGAGTTTGCTGCGCTAACGCCGTATCACTATTCAACTTACGATCAAGAATCTGAAGTTACTCCGCGCGCTAAGCCAGCAGTTATTATTTTGGGCTCTGGACCAAATCGAATTGGCCAAGGAATTGAATTTGATTATTCCTGCGTTCATGCTTCGCTAACTTTGCGCGAAAAAGGTTTCGACACCATCATGATCAACTGCAATCCAGAAACCGTTTCTACCGACTACGACACTTCCAGTCGCTTGTACTTTGAACCATTAACTTTGGAAGATGTCTTGGAAGTTATTCATGCCGAAACTTTGGCAGGTCCAATTGTTGGTGTGATAACTCAACTTGGTGGTCAAACACCTCTTGGTCTAGCGCAAGGTTTGAAAGATGCGGGCGTCACACTTCTTGGAACTGCCCCAGAAGCAATTCACTTAGCGGAAGAGCGCGGAGCATTTGGCGAAGTGCTGGAGCGTGTGGGCTTGCCTTCGCCAGAACATGGAATGGCAACTTCCTTTGAGGATGCCCGCAACATTGCGAATCGAATTGGTTACCCAGTTTTGGTTCGCCCGTCCTTTGTTCTTGGCGGTCGTGGCATGGAAATTGTCTATGACGAAACAATGCTGCACGATTACTTAACTCGCGCAGCGCAAGTAAATCCAGAACATCCAGTACTAGTTGACCGCTTCCTAGATGATGCAATCGAAATTGATGTTGACGCACTTTATGACGGTACTGAGCTGTACCTCGGCGGCGTCATGGAACACATTGAAGAAGCCGGCATTCACTCGGGCGACTCTGCGTGTTCGCTGCCGCCTTACACACTTGGACCAGATGAGATTGAACGAATTCGCACTTCGACTCTTGGTATTGCAAAGGGTGTTGGCGTACTTGGACTGCTAAACGTGCAGTACGCACTTGCGAATGGAATTTTGTATGTACTTGAAGCCAACCCACGCGCATCGCGCACCGTGCCTTTCGTTTCTAAAGCAACTGGAATTTCGCTCGCTAAAGCAGCAGCGCGAATTGCAGTAGGGGATTCGATCGCAACTTTGCGTAAGGAAGGATTCCTGCGCGCTGTTGGAGATGGTGGCGATACACCTGTTGGTAGCGCAGTCAGCGTCAAGGAAGCGGTGCTTCCATTTGGTCGCTTCTTGGGAGTGGACATCGTCCTTGGACCAGAGATGAAATCTACGGGCGAAGTCATGGGTATCGATGTCGATTTTGGAACTGCCTTTGCTAAATCGCAATTAGCTGCTTACAGCAACGGTCTACCGACTTCAGGTTCAGTGTTTATCTCCGTTGCAGATCGCCATAAAGCGCAAATTATTGAACCAGTTCGTAAACTTATCGAAATGGGATTTCAGGTAATGGCAACAGATGGCACCTCAGCGAAGTTAGCTGAGCATGGAATTGCCTCAACATTGGTTGCAAAAGAACACATTGGCTCAACGGATGGACGAAAAACAACAGTGCAAGCAATTGTGGATGGTGACCTTGCGCTAGTTGTTAATACGCCATTTGGAACGGGCGCTCGTCGCGACGGTTACGAAATTCGCGTTGCTGCAGTTCTGGCAAACATTCCAGCGATCACCACAGTTCAAGGTTTAATTGCAGCGGTGGAAGGTATCGCCTCACTGCAAGCCGGACCAATGAAAGTTAAATCAATTCAAGAGCATGTTTCCCACTTGAATTCTTTGTTGGCAGGCGACGCACCAAAGGTCAAAAAATAATGAGCGCAAAACAAATCAATTGCACGATCAAGTCCATGACTCCGGTCGGTGGCTACTTACACATGATTGTGGACGCTCCAGAAGTTTCCGAAGTTCAGCCAGGTCACTTTGCTGCGCTTGCAGTTGGTGGCCCAAATGGCGCAACACTTTTGCGCCGCGCGTTTTCAATCCACAAATCAACACCGGGTGAAACTCTAGAATTTATTTTCGCCCCACATGGCCCAGGCACCCAGTGGCTGGCAAACCAGCGCGCTGGCGATGTCATCGACATCATCGCGCCACTAGGAAAACCATTTATCTTGCCAAAGCAACCAATCGCTTGCGTAATTGTCGCTGGCGGATATGGCGCAGCGCCTATGGAACTTTTAGCGCGCGAACTTCGCGCCCATAATTGCCGCGTTGACGTTGTGCTTGGCGCAGGCACCCAGGAAAAACTATTCGGTGTGCTGGACTTAAAGTCCGTTTCTGATTCCCTAGTTGTAACAACCGATGATGGTACCTCTGGTGTGCGCGGGCGAGTTACAGATGTACTTGCTGGCGTAATAACTAAAAATAATTCCCAAGCGGTTTATGCCTGCGGTCCGATGCCAATGCTTCAAGCAGTAGCTGAAGTCGCCCAAGCTAACGGTGCGTTTAGTCAATGCGCAGTTGAAGAATCTATGGCCTGCGGCATTGGTGTGTGCATGACTTGCGTGCTGCCAATCATTGGTGATGATGGCGTGACTCGAATGGCTCGCTCTTGCGTTGACGGCCCAGTGTTTCGCGGCGACCGCGTGCGCTGGGATGACGTAGACACCGTTCCAAGTGATGCATTTGGCGCGCCGCGGCCAGGCGGTCACTAATGAGCGTTGATTTAACAACCAGTCTTGGATCCCTTGAACTATCCGCTCCGACATTAACGGCCTCTGGTTGCGCAGCTGCCGGACGCGAACTCGCGCGGTTTGGCGATGTTTCAAGTTTGGGCGCAGTTGTAACTAAATCCATCATGATGGAGCCACGTTCTGGTCGCGCCACACCGCGCATGGCAGAAACTCCAAGTGGCATGCTCAACTCCATAGGTCTGCAAGGTCCTGGCATCGAAGCATTTTTAGAAAAAGATTTATCTTGGCTAACTGAAAACAATGTCACGACAATAGTTTCGATCGCTGGAAATAATGTTGACGAGTTCGGCGAACTCGCTCGGATCTTGGCCAAAGTTCCTGGCGTTGCTGGACTAGAAGTAAACATCTCTTGCCCGAATGTGGAATCGCGTGGCCAAGTATTTGCGTGCAATCCAGTCTCGGCTGCGCAAGTAATTGAAACTGTTCGATCGGTTTGGCATAGCGATGCGCCGATACTTGCAAAACTTTCTCCAGATGTAACTGACATTGTCGAAATTGCGCACAGCGTAGT
Source organism: Candidatus Nanopelagicales bacterium (assembly GCA_041687715.1). Taxonomy (GTDB): domain Bacteria; phylum Actinomycetota; class Actinomycetes; order S36-B12; family UBA5976; genus UBA5976. The sequence continues at coordinate 1,283 of JBDNJO010000013.1, read as the reverse complement.
TGAAGCCGGAGTTCACGGAGTATCAATGATCAATACGTTGCTTGGCATGGTTATTGACGTAGACAAAATGAAACCAATGCTTGGCGGTCGCACCGGCGGGTTATCTGGTCCAGCAATTAGACCTGTTGCCGTGCGCGCGATTTATCAGGTGCACGCTGCGCTACCAAGTTTGCCAATTCTTGGAATGGGCGGAATTCGTAACGGTCACGATGCGCTGGAATTTATTGCAGCGGGCGCAAGCGCAGTAAGTATTGGAACTGTCGTCTTCGGTGATCCCGGCGCCCCTTGGCGGATTGCAACTGAACTTGGTAAAGAATTAGAAGCGCGTGGCTATGACTCACTGCGCGAAGTTATTGGCCTTGCGCACCACAATTAATTTGATCCACCAAGTCAACTAAGTAAGGATTCGCAATGACGAAAGCGCCGATCGCAGTAGCACTTGATGCCCCTGACTTAGCAACTGCAAAACTTTGGGCCAAGGCAGTCGCGCCACACGTCCAGGTCGTAAAAGTTGGACTCGAAGTATTTCTGCGCGACGGTCACGACGCAGTTCACATCGCGCGCGAAGCCAGTGGTTGCGACATTTTCTTAGATGTAAAACTTCATGACATCCCAGCAACTGTCTCTGGCGCAGCCCGCGCAGTAGCAAGCTTGGCGCCAAAGTACTTAACAGTTCACGCAAGCGGGGGACCGGACATGATTCGCGCCGCCGTAGACGCGCTGCCCGAGACTTTTGTCACAGCCGTAACGATTCTGACTTCACTAACCCAAGAACAATTAACAACCATGGGCTGGAATGGCTCAGCGCAAGACATCGTAAAACGCTTAGCTGCGCAATCAGTTGCGGCTGGAGTGCGCGCCATAGTTTGCTCGCCGCAAGAAGTTGCCGCAGTTCGCGCTGAAGTTGGCCGGGACACCGTGCTAATCACACCTGGTGTTCGTCCTGTAGGCGCCGACGCCGGTGACCAAAAGCGAATCGCAACTCCCGAACAAGCTCTCGCCGACGGCGCAAACATTCTCGTCATCGGCCGGCCCATCACGGGCGCAACTGACATCGGCGCAGCCGCAGCAGCAATCGCCGCTACCATTTCTTAAACACGTTTCAAAGGTTAGTTTTTGCGTCGTCGAAAACGTTCTACACCAGAGGCATTCCGCGCTGTCCCCCTTATTTATTTACGGCTGACGCCGTTTCCGATTGCATGAGCTTTCAGCCATGCAATCGAGGGTACGACCGACCACTCCATAGCTCTGGCTTTAGAAGTTTTCGACTCTGCAAACCGCGC
>JBDNJO010000099.1:0-4712 GCA_041687715.1 Candidatus Nanopelagicales bacterium | reverse complement strand
TGGGTAAAAAACTAAAGACAGAAGATGTTCAGCGCTACAAAGGACTAGGCGAAATGAACGCTGATGAACTTTGGGAAACCACAATGAATCCAGCTACTCGAGTATTGCTGCAAGTTTCAGTTGATGATGCAGCTCAAGCTGATCAACTTTTCTCCACATTGATGGGCGAAGATGTCGAGAGTCGACGCAACTTTATTCAACGCAATGCACATGACGTGCGGTTCTTGGACATCTGATGACTGATATAAACGACTCAACTTACGACCAAGTCGAAATAGTCGACCTCAATGTAGAAATGCAACGCTCGTATCTTGACTATGCAATGAGCGTTATCGTTTCGCGCGCACTGCCAGATGTCCGCGATGGTTTAAAGCCAGTACACCGCCGAGTTATTTATGCGATGTACGACGGTGGCTACCGACCAGATCGGGCATTTAATAAAAGCGCTCGCGTTGTTGGCGAAGTCATGGGGCAATATCATCCACATGGTGACAGCGCGATTTACGACACCTTGGTTCGCTTAACGCAATCGTGGTCACTTCGCTACCCGTTAGTTCAAGGTCAAGGAAACTTTGGTTCTCCAGGCAATGACTCGGCAGCCGCCTCTCGTTACACCGAATGTCGCATGGCAGCTCTTGCCATGGAAATGGTGCGCGACATTGATCAAGACACCGTTAACTTTGTGCCAAACTACGACGGAAAAAATTTAGAGCCAACTGTTTTACCGGCTCGTTTCCCTAACCTTCTAGTTAATGGCTCATCCGGCATTGCCGTAGGCATGGCTACCAACATTCCACCGCACAACTTAACGGAAGTTGCAGCTGGTGTGCAGTGGTCACTAGAACATCCAGATGCCACTCGCGAAGAACTTCTCGAAGCTCTAATGGAACGCATCACAGGTCCTGATTTCCCAACAGGAGGTCAAATTGTTGGTCGTCGCGGAATTCAAGATGCATACCGCACAGGTCGCGGTTCAATCACTATGCGAGCTGTCACGGAAATCACTGAAGATAAGCGCGGCCGAACAATCATCGCGATTACGCAATTGCCGTACCAAGTTAACCCAGACAATTTATTAGAGCGCATCGCAGAACTTGTTGAGCAAGGAAAAGTCACCGGAATCGCAGACTTAATTGATGAAAGCTCTTCACGAACTGGCATGCGCATTGTTGTAGTGCTAAAGCGCGACGCAGTGCCAAAGGTTGTCCTAAATAATCTATTTAAGTACACGCAACTACAAGATAATTTCGGCGCGAACATGTTGGCACTAGTTGATAGCGTGCCGCGCACGTTGACCCTTGATGCATTCGTGCTCAATTGGATCGCGCATCAAGTTGAAGTAATTCAACGACGCACTTCTTATCGCCTGCGTATTGCCCAAGAGCGAGTTCACATCCTTATTGGATTGTTAAAAGCAATCGACCGCATTGATGAAGTTATTGCTTTAATTCGTGCCTCGGAATCTGCTTCAGTTGCGCAAGCTGGTCTGATCAAACTTTTGGATATAGATGAAATCCAAGCGCAAGCAATTTTAGATATGCAGCTTCGTAAGTTAGCAGCGCTTGAGCGTAATGAATTGCAATCGCAGCACGATAAATTAATGGCGGAAATTGTTGACTACCAAGATATCTTGGCAAATGAAACACGCCAACGCAGCATCGTTAGTGAAGAACTTGCAGAAATTGTAAACAAGTTTGGCGATGAGCGACGTACCACAATCGTGGCGGATGAAAATGATGTAACTCACGAAGATCTCATTGCCGTTGAACCAATCGTGGTCACATTATCTGCAGATGGTTACATCAAGCGAACTAAAGCTGCGCTGTACCGTTCGCAAAAACGTGGTGGCCGTGGCGTAAAGGGTGCCGCGCTTAAGCAAGATGATGTAATAACCAATTTCTTTGTAACGACAACACATCACTGGATTCTGTTCTTCACTGATCGTGGTCGAGTATTTCGCGTTAAGGCATATGAATTAACCGACACTGGCCGAGATGCCAGAGGCCAACATGTTGCAAACTTACTTTCTCTGGCACCCGAAGAACATGTGGTTGAGGTTCTTGACTTACGTGACTATGAGCAAGCAAAGTATTTAATTTTGGCTACGCGCAGCGGTGTTGTTAAGAAGTCTCGGTTAGCAGACTACGACTCTTCGCGAAGCACTGGCTTAGTTGCGATCACACTGCGCGATGAAGATGGCGTGGTATCAGCGCAACTAGTTAATGACGAAGACGATTTATTGCTGGTTTCAAAGATGGGCTATTCCGTTCGTTGCCACGCTGACGATGCAACGCTACGTCCGATGGGCCGCACAGCTGGTGGCGTAATTGGAATTAGATTTAAAACGGATGATGATTACTTATTAAAGATGGAAGTTGCCACCCCTGACTCATTTGTAGTCACCGTAACTGAGGGTGGTTGGGCTAAACGAACTTCCATTGAAGAATGGAACGCAAAAGGTCGCGGCACGCAGGGAGTACGAGCTATGCGCTTAGTTGAAAAACGTGGTGGATTAGCTGGCGCGTTAATTTGCGCAGCGCAGGATGAAATCTTTGCTATTGCCAGCAATGGTGTTGTGATTCGAACTCGCGTTGATGAGATTCGCGCAGCTGGCCGCGACACCATGGGAGTTTCGTTTATGAAAGTTGGCGACGACGATCAAGTTGTCGCAGTAGCGCGTAGTACGGCTGCAGCTATGGCAGCGCTGGAAAGTGTCGAAATCCCGGCTAACGCCGCAGATCAGGAACAAGGACAAGAAGTAGCCGCCACCGCGGATGCTACGACAGATGGGGAAGAGGCATAAATGTCTGAGGTAGATATTGATTTGAACGACGACCAGCCAACTAAGCGGCATTACTTTGGGAATCCACTCAGAGGTAAAGGTTCACAAGAGCCAACAAAGACCTTCTCTGCCCAAGAGCTACCTATCACCAATGACCCAGGAACTGGTACTCGATCGGTTAGGTTGCACCTAACTCACATTGATCCATGGTCCGCTGCGAAAAGTGCATTCATGCTCGGCGTAACTATCGCTGGAGTTTTACTTGTTGCAGTGATCGTCCTTTGGGGAGTTCTTTCAGCGGCAGGAGTGTTCGAAGCGATCTCTGGACTTTGGAATGACGCAGCTGGCAGTGACAGTGCAAGTGTTAGTTTCTTATCACTGGGTCGATTAATCGGTTTAACTATGGTGATTTCAGCAATAGAAATAACGCTACTAAGTGTGCTCGCTGCTCTGTATGCAGTTCTGTACAACCTAAGTGTTGGTTTCACGGGCGGCCGGGAATGGACGCTTACGGATCGAAGCTAGAAACCGCCATTTTGGGTCAAAGCCAGCTTTGGGGTAACCTCTTAACTTGTGCCGTTAAATCGGTACAAAAGTACGAAACTGCAACAAAATTCGGGCCTATAGCTCAGCTTGGTTAGAGCGCTTCGCTGATAACGAAGAGGTCGGTGGTTCAAGTCCACCTGGGCCCACGTAAGACAAGGCACTAATGGTTGGAAAGGGTAGGTAATGAAGAAATTACTTTCGTTAGCATTGTTGGCAGTAGCTGGTTACGTTATCTACCAACAAAATGAAAGCAGTAAGGCCGAACAAGAATTGTGGACTCAGGCTACTTCAGAGTAGATTTTGGTTTACGGTTTTACACGCACCGGGGAATTAGCTCAATTGGTAGAGCACTGCCTTTGCAAGGCAGGGGTTAGGGGTTCGAGTCCCCTATTCTCCACAAATTAAGTGGAGGAAGATTTTATTACCTCCACTTTTACTTGGTGGGCCCTTCACATTTGAAATTGATCAGCAAGATTCAAGACTGGACGTTTTATAAAATAGTTTGAAATTACTTTCTGCACACAGCCAGGGGACAGCAAAAACCCTGATAAAAGGCAGTATTCTAAGAATATCGAGGACTAACCCCACAAGATATCCCCAGCGAAATACCCATTGTTTCGGCGGTTTTCCCCAAATTGTCCACTTAGTTATCCACAGGGGACATTGATTCTGTCAGTACCAGGTCATACAGTCATAAATAACGCTTAGATCAGTGAAAATACCTCATTTTCGTCCAATCAGGTGAACTTAACAAAATTACTTAAAGCAGCTAGTTAAAGGTGGGCACATGAGCGTCGCGGAATTTCCCCGCAATTACGAAGAAGAAGGCGCACTTACTCCACCGCAAGACATAGTTGCCGAACAATCTGTGCTTGGCGCAATGCTACTTAGCAAAGATGCCATAGCCGACGTAATTGAAACGCTACGCGAAATTGATTTCTACAAGCCAGCACACGCGACAATCTACGGCGCAATCTTAGATACTTATGGTCGCGGCGAACCAGCAGATGCAATCACAGTTGCAAACTATTTAAGCAAGTCTGGTGCACTTGGAAATATTGGTGGCGCTGGTTACTTACACACACTTGTGGCAAGTGTGCCAACTGCCGCAAATGGTTCCTATTACGCGCGCATTGTTACCGAGCGAGCAATCCTGCGTCGCTTAGTTGATGCGGGTACGCGTATCGCACAGATGGGTTATGCCGGAGACGCAGAAGTAGATCAACTCGTAGATCGCGCGCAAGCTGAAGTTTACGACGTAACTGTCCGACGTACCTCGGAAGACTATGCGCCACTTTCAGAAATCATGCCGCACACACTTTCTGAGATTGAAGCAATTGAAGGTCGTGGTGGTCAACTTGTTGGAGTACCAACTGGCTTCCAG
>JBDNJO010000098.1:0-6921 GCA_041687715.1 Candidatus Nanopelagicales bacterium | reverse complement strand
TGTGTTCCACACATGGCTCTTTGTGATGTCGCCAACCGGCACAGTGATCGAGTCACCAGTGTCGCGCACATCCGCACCGCGGACTAGGCCATCAGTTGGCTGCATGGCAATAGTGCGCACCATGTTGTCGCCAATGTGAAGCGCCACTTCAAGAGTTAACAAACGCTTTTCGCCATCGCCGAAGTCCACGTCGACCTCCAGCGCGTTGTACAGCGCTGGCATGCCTTCTACTGGAAACTCAACGTCAACAACAGGACCGGTTACGCGAGCTACGCGCCCGATGGATGTCTGTGTCGTAGTTGTCATATCTACTTACTCCCTGGTTATGCGGACGTCAGTGCGTCGGCTCCGCCGACGATTTCACTGATTTCCTGGGTGATTTCTGCCTGACGAGCCTGATTGGCTTGACGAGCAAGTGTGCGGATTAGTTCTTCAGCGTTATCAGATGCAGACTTCATGGCGCGACGACGTGCGGCGTGCTCACTAGCTGCAGCTAGTAACAATGCGGTGTAGATCATATTCTCTACGTATCGAGGTAACAAAGCTTCGAGCACAGCTTCTGGACTTGGCTCGAAATCATAAAGTGGGAAGACTTTGGTGCCCAGCTTTTCAGCCGCCTCTTCCTTGGATGCTTCAAGTATTTCTACTGGAAGAATCCGGCGTACGCGAATTTGTTGGACTGCCATATTTACAAAGTGGGTGTATACCAAATGGATTTCGTCTACGCCGCCTTCGGAAGTTGGCTTACCAAAAGCTTCTAGCACGGTCGCTGCGATTGCTTTAGCATCTTCATAAGTAGGTTGATCCGTAAAACCAGTCCAAGATTGCGCAATCTTACGCTCCCGGAACTTGTAGTAACCAACTGATTTACGGCCAACTAAGAAATGTTCTGGCGTTACACCCTGCTCCTTTAGTAAGGAGTTCAGACCTTCGCCTTCTTTAATGATCGCCGAGGAATAAGCGCCAGCCAGGCCACGATCTGAAGTAATCAGAATAACCGCAGCCCGCTTACGGTTTTCAACTTCAGAGACAAATGCGCCCTTGGTACTGCCATGTGAGGCAGCAGCTGAGATAGCGCGCAGGAGTTCTTGGGTGTACGGCAAAGAAGCTTCAACGCGTTGCTGCGCCTTAACGAAACGCGAAGAAGCAATGAGCTCCATAGCCTTCGTAATCTTCTTAGTCGACTGCACGGATTTGATCCGTCGTCGATATACCCGCAGTTGAGCGCCCATGTTACGCCTTGACCTTCACGATCTGAGTGATGTCAACATCAGCTTCATCGATTGCTGCAACCGGTGCATCGTTAACAAGTGAATGACCTGCAGTAGTACGGAACTGCTTCTTGAAGTCACCAATCGCCTTTTCCAGTTGACTGATGTTCTCATCTGAGAGATCAGTTGTACTACGAATGGCCTCAAAAATCCCATTGTGATTGCGATCAATGTGATCTAAGAATTCAGTGTCAAAGCGACGAATGTCTTCAATTGGCACATCATCAATGTTGCCGGAAGTTCCAGACCAGACCGAAACGGCTTCGCGCTCCATTGACTGTGGCTGGTACTGGCCTTGCTTTAGCAATTCAACAAGACGCGAGCCACGTGCTAACTGAGCCTTTGAGGCAGCATCAAGGTCGGAGCCGAAAGCAGCGAATGCTTCAAGTTCACGGTACTGAGCCAGGTCAAGACGCAACCGGCCGGCCACCTTCTTCATGGACTTAGGCTGCGCCGAACCACCCACGCGAGATACCGAAATACCTACGTTGATAGCTGGGCGGATACCGGAGTTGAACAAGTCAGATTCTAGGAAGCACTGGCCATCAGTAATCGAAATTACGTTGGTTGGAATGTAAGCCGAGACGTCGTTTGCTTTGGTTTCAATGATTGGAAGTCCAGTCATTGACCCAGCGCCAAGTTCGTCAGAAAGTTTTGCACAGCGCTCTAGTAACCGAGAGTGTAAGTAGAAAACATCTCCTGGGTATGCCTCGCGGCCTGGCGGACGGCGAAGTAGCAGTGATACTGCGCGGTAAGCCTCAGCTTGCTTGGAAAGATCATCAAAGACGATCAAAACGTGCTCGCCTTTGTACATCCAGTACTGGCCAATGGCAGAACCGGTGTAAGGAGCTAGGTACTTAAAGCCGGCAGGATCAGATGCTGGAGCAGCAACAATTGTCGTGTATTCCATCGCGCCAAATTCAACAAGCGCGCCCTTAACAGCAGCAATTGTTGAACCTTTCTGGCCGATAGCAACATAGATGCACTTAACCTGCTTCTTCTTGTCACCGGATTTCCAGTTCTCGCGCTGGTTCAAAATCGTGTCAATTGCAACTGCGGTCTTACCAGTCTGGCGGTCACCAATGATTAGCTGACGCTGGCCACGACCAATTGCAGTCATGGCATCGATGGCCTTAAGGCCAGTCAACATAGGTTCCTTAACTGGCTGGCGCTGCACAACGGTAGGTGCCTGAGTTTCAAGCGCGCGTCGGCCATCAGCGATAATCGGGCCAAGGCCATCGATTGGGTTACCAAGTGGATCAACTACGCGACCTAAGAAACCATCACCAACAGGTACTGAAAGAATTTCGCCAGTGCGCTTAACACTCTGACCTTCTGCGATTTTGGAACCATCGCCAAGAAGCACGACGCCAATCTCGCGAACGTCGAGGTTTAATGCAAGACCCTTAAGTCCGCCTTCAAACTCGAGAAGTTCGTTAGTCATAGCCGAGTGCAAGCCCTCAACGCGCGCGATGCCGTCACCGGTCTGAGTTACTTGTCCAACTTCTTCACGCGAAGTGCCAACTGCAAACGACTCAACATTGCGAGCGATTGCATCGCGGATCTCATCCGGGCGGATCGAGAGTTCCGTCATGGTGTCCTGCTTTCTTCTTGTTAGTTCTTGCTTATTGGTGCTTGGTTAATAGGTTCTTAGTTTGATTACGCCAGCAGAGTTCTGCGAGCGCTTTCCAGTCGGGCGGCTACCGAACCATCGATGACATCTTCACCGATGGTTACTGCAATTCCACCCAAAACTGATGGATCAATGGCGACATTAATCCGAATATCTTTGCCGGTGAGCTTTGATAGTGCGGCTGATAACTTGCGAGTTTGGTCAGCGCTTAGAGCGATAACGGATCTAACTTCTGCAACAACTTGATTGCGTTGGGCCGCAGCCAAGTTGCCAAGAGTTTCGAGTACGGAATCAACGCGACGGCCACGCAGGTGTCCAGCAACATGCTTTACCAAATCCAAAGTAATCATATCGACTTTGCTCCCCAGTAAATCGCCAACAATTGCTGACTTAGCTTGTGCGCTAAGTGCTGGATCTGTAAGTGTCATCTGAAGTTCTGACGAAGCTTGAACAGCGCGAGCAAAGTGGAACAATTCGTTCTCAACTCGATCTAGCGATCCGGCTTTGTCGGCAGCAACGAAAGCGGCCTGGGAACCAAGAAGTTCTACCGCATCCACCAAGTCGTTATCCGATGACCAGCGCGCAGCCACAAGTTCTCCCAATACTTCTTGCGTACTGGCGCTAACTTTGGTGCCGAACACATCCTTAATTAGCGATGTCCGAGCGGCAACTGGCTGGCCGCTGTCGGCCAGATTTTGACGAAGTGATTTCTCGTTAGCCAAAATATCGGCAGCCGCAAGCAACTCAGCGGACAGAGCGGACAGATCGCCCTGACTCGAACGGGAGCGCATTGACTCCTGTACAAATGCCAAACTGTTGCGGGATGCGCCGATCATTTCTTGGCTGCCTCGCCCTCAAGGTCTGCAATAAAGCGATCAACTGAGGCGCGCGCTCGAGCATCGTCAGTTAGGGATTCCCCAACTACTTTGCCCGCAAGCGTAAGTGCAAGCTCGCTGACGTCGCGGCGAAGTGTTGCCATCGCTTGCGAACGTTCAGCTTCAATCTGGGCTTGAGCTCGCTCAGTTACTGTGGCTGCTGCAGTAGCAGCTTCCCCACGAGCAGCCTCAATCATGACTGTTTTTTCAGCTTGCGCTTCTGCGCGAATAGTTGCCGCTTCAGTGCGGGCGTCAGCTAACTGGGCGCGGTATTGCTCAAGCATGGCTGCTGCTTCTGCTTGAGAATTTTCCGCGCGAGCAAGCCCGCCTTCAATTGCATCTGCCCGATCTTCCAGCGTCTTGCTAATCGCAGGGAATGCGAATTTAGCAAGCGCGAAAAAAACAATGCCAAAAGCAATTGTGCCGATAATCAATTCATCCAGCGGCACGCGCAGAATGTTGGCTTCGGCTTCAGCAGCGATTATATAAAACACGGGAATTTAATCCTTTTGTTGAATTAGGTACCGAAAACGAATGGGACTACGAAACCGATTAGCGCAAGAGCTTCAGTTAGCGCGAAACCAAGAATCATATTCTGGCGGATAATGCCATATGCTTCTGGCTGGCGTGCGATTGCCTGCACACCGTTACCGAAGATGATTCCGATACCTATGCCTGGGCCGATTGCGGCAAGGCCGTAGCCAATTGAACCGATCGAGCCAGTTAATTCTGCTAGTACTGACATAACTTATTCCTTCTGTCGAGAGTTGCTGGCTTGTCCAGTAACTCAGGTTTACTTTCTTTCTTGCAGGTATTGCAATCTCAATCAATTTTTTTGATCAAGAAGATTTAGTGTTCGGCGCGTAGTGATCCACCTATGTAAACAGCGGTCAACAAGGTGAAGATGAACGCCTGTAGACCTTGAATGAACATTTCAAATCCGGTAAGAATAATTGTTACCCCGAATGAAGTAGCAGATCCAAGCACACCAATTATTGATGGCGATAGTAAATAATACGCACCAACGGTGAAGGTTGTTATGAGTAGGTGGCCAGCGAACATGTTTGCGAACAAACGAATTGCTTGGGTTACTGGACGAGTAACTAAGAGCTGGAGTAACTCAAGTGGCGAAAGCAAGACATACATTGCTTTTGGGACACCTGGGGGGAACATCGCTCCAGTGAAGAATTTAATTGGTCCTTGGTGCTTCATACCTAAATACATATAAGTGATGTAAACCATCAGGGTTAGTGAAACTGGAAAAGCCAAACTAGACATGAGTGGATACTGCGCACCTGGAATTACGCCCATCAAGTTTGAGATCCAAACAAAGAAGAAAAGTGAACCTAGGAAGGGTACAAAGCGATCGCCATCTTTACCGATAACTTCGCGCGCGATTTGATCGCGAACAAATAAGTATGCCTGTTCACCTAGGGATTGCAATTTGCCTGGCACCATTTTGCGCGGGCGAGCTGCGGACAGGAAGAATAGTGCAACGATGAGGGTAACTAAGGCCGCGATTATCGAAGTTTTACCAATTACAAAATCCATGCCGACTATTTGCAAAGTCGCATAAGGCTCAAGAAAGAAAATTTCAGCATTCGGCGCCGGAAAGCCACAACCTGAATTCAGGTGCGGTACTACCGGACACGTTGTTTCGGCACTTAACTTAACGGCACTCATTGCTAGTCGTTCCTCCGGTCACTCGTAGTGGTGTTTCGATCCATGGCCGAAACGCGTGCGTAGGTGAGGTAGAGCGCTAGAACAATTCCGATAATTAATCCAGCAGCCATGAAAGCATCTTGATGCCCGAACTTTCGTCCGAGCAACCAACCAATTCCGCCATACAGCAGCAACCCGGCAGTTAAGTTACTAACTGAACGCCAAGCCATATCTGCTGTGTCACGGTTGTCGTCGCTACTGGGGAAATTAGCTCCGTTTGCCTTCATCGCTTCGCTAGATTATCAGGTTATTTTGCGTGAGTTATACCCGCCCCCGACTTTGTGCTTACTTTCACAAAGTCACAAATCTTTCGGCTCATAGGTATCTACTTGGCGAATTTGCGGGCCTGATCCGGGCTCAACGTAAAGCACTTTTGCAGTGGCAAAAGCCCAGGTTTCCGCCACCAACCAGACAATTGTGCAGGTGACAATAGTTGCAGCAAAAACCTTGGTATCAAAGGCTGTGGTGTCCTTGAATATCAGCAACAATACGAAAAGCACGGCAATTTTGATCAAATATAACAAAAGCGCCATCGAGGTGGCAAGGGCTGGGTTAGTGCGAATTACTTTATCCAAGGCTAGTTGTCCTACTGCGAAAAAAATCACAACTAAGAACGTGCCAAAGATTCCGGCAATCAGGCCTTTATGACTACTCAAAATGTACCCAGTAACAGTGGCAAGTGCGCCCACTATGAATGTGGGAAGTGCGGCGCGAAGAATCAGTCGTTGGTTTGTCATAACATTTAGTCTCTCATCTACAAGATAGAAATTACGAGTTTCTTGCGTGGGCACGCAGTTTGGGTGGATTTAATGCCCAGCTAGCGATGGCGATAACGCCAAGTGCGGAGCCAAGGCCGGTCACCCAGATTGGAACAAAAGCAGTACTTACTGCGCTAAATGCAATCAGCCCGGTGAACGCAGTCATGATTAACACTGCGCGTTCTTGGCCGTGGCCAAGCTTGAGAAGCCGGTGATGTAAATGCTCTTTGTCAGGAGCAAATGGCGAGCGCCCTTTACGGGTACGCCGAATTACGGCAAGCAGTAAATCAAGTAGCGGTACTGCCAAAATCGAAAGTGGCAAAATGATCGGCAGGAATGCCGGCAGCAAAGTCCCGCCACTTAAACCAGCAGGATCCACTTGACCCGTGAGCATGATGGACGAGGCCGCCATCAGCAACCCGATCAACATCGAGCCGGTATCCCCCATGAATACCCGTGCGCGATACCAATTGTGTGGCAAGAAACCGGCGCACATTCCAATTAGCGATGCCGATATCAAGGTGGCAAGTGCCGCGCGTTGGTAACCGTTGGCAACCGACAAGAAATATGAATAAGCAAAGAACGCACCAGCGCCGACCAACACGATGCTGGTAGCTAAGCCATCTAAACCATCGACCATGTTCACGGCATTAATGCTGACT
>JBDNJO010000097.1:0-3020 GCA_041687715.1 Candidatus Nanopelagicales bacterium | reverse complement strand
TCGCGCGCGCCATACAAAGTTTGATCATCCATAAACACCAGCGAGAATGCGCCACGAACTTTCGGCAGTTCTAACATCGCAGCTGATTCCATGGTCATGTCTGGATGCGCAGCCAGCAACGCAGTCAAAATGTCAGTGTCAGTTGTCGCAACGTTTCCAAAGTCTGGATATAACTCCCCTGACTCCGCGCGAACAGCGCGAAGGCGAGAGGAAAGATCGTGAGTGTTGGTTAGGTTGCCGTTATGCGAAAGTGCGAGGTGGCCAGTGGCCGTAGCGCGGAAAGTTGGTTGCGCGTTATCCCAGCAACTAGATCCTGTGGTGCTGTAACGAGTGTGGCCAATTGCGATGTAACCAACCAAAGATTCCAAGGATGATTCAGTGAATACTTGCGAGACCAAACCCATGTCTTTAAAGACTGTGATGTTGTGACCATCGCTAACTGCAATGCCAGCAGATTCTTGGCCGCGATGCTGCAGCGCATACAGACCGTAAAAAGTTAGTTTGGCTACTTCTTCATCGGGCGCCCATACGCCAAACACCCCACAGGCATCCTGCGGACCTTTTTCACTTGGGAGCAACTCATGATTGAGTCGACCATCGCCTGCCACGTTAAGAGTTTACTCCCTAGCCTGGATTGATCTCGAGCGACTCGAGAAAAGTATCATCACACTGCCATTGCATGATCAACCAAAGGCTGCCAAGCCTCGCGAACATACTTTGGCAAAACCAATTCAGTCCATAGGTCCAATAAAAATAAGCCATCAACTATGGATTCGATGTCCGCAGAAGTTCCCTCTTGAAGAACCAGTTCATAAACTCGCTCCCGATCTTTGCGATTTGCAAGATTAAATACTCGACCGGTTTGCGACCAATTTAGGTGAAGCGGAAGTTCAATCTTTCCCAGCGCTTGCGCAGGAGCTAGCCTCGGCAAATGACTTGGCACGCTCACAGAGCGACCGCGAGGACCGTTCACTTTTCGAAACTTAATCTTTGGTTCAACTGAAAGTTCTAGTGATAGCGCTTCAAACATTCGCTCGACAGTTGATAGCTGTGGCGACTTACGACCATTTTCATAAGCAGACAAAGTTGGACGCGAAGTCCCGGAAAGTTCGGCCCAAACTTCCTGAGTAATGCCAGCTTGAGTTCTCACCTGCGCGATCAAATTCTGCATTGCGCACCTCCCCTAGATGTATCTGATTGGATACTAATTTAAACATCCGACAAATTCAAGCAAAACCTGAAATCAAAATTCTTAGACAATGGAACTATGGCAAAAGTTACTCGCGGCGATGCAATGGGCGCAGTCGCTGTTGCCCTGGGCAACCTGCATAACGACGAACTGGTTGCCCACGGGATTAGAACCTCCCTGGCTTGGCTGGCTAGCGAATATCCAGGGCGATCAATTGAAGTCAGAGTCCCGCCATATCGAGTCATCCAGATCCTGGCAGGCACCACACATCGCCGGGGTACGCCGCCAGCAGTTGTCGAAATGTCACCAGAAACTTGGCTGAAGTTATTTACGAATCAGCTGAAATGGGCAGATGGAGTAAAACAGGGTTTGATCATTGCAAGTGGTGACCGCAGCGACTTAAGCGAGATTTTTCAGCAACTTTCCTAAAACTCCTGAAAACCCATACTTGCGTTTATTGCGTTTAGATCTACTATTGATTCATGGTCAAAAAAATTGCTAACACCAACAAAACATCCACAACCGGTAGTGAGGCCACTGGAGACCGCAACAAACACCGCGACGCTAAACCCATGACAATTGACACCACAACGCTACCTGTAGCTGCCCAACAAGCCATTGCCGAAATTCTGCGAATTGTTGAAAGTGGTGGCGAGCCAATAGTGACCAGTAATAACGAGTATCTAACCACCACAGAAGCGGCAGCTGTCTTGAATTTGACGCGACCAACCATTATTAACTGGATAGACGAAGGTAGATTAACCGCTCACATGGTTGGTACTCACCGCAGATTATTAGCTTCTGAGGTTCATGAACTGCGTTACGCCATTCGAAATCGGCAACTGGCCGCGCTTGAATCTCTCCATAATTAATGACCAACCAGGCTGCAGTCCTAGATGCGAATGTCCTCATACCTGAGAATCTAGGATCTTTTCTTGCCACCTGTGCCTACACAGGTTGCTTCACCCCAGTCTTGTCTACCCTGGCACTAGATGAAGTAATTCGAAACTTTCCTATTGCTAAAAACGAATGAAAAACATGTTTGACTTTTTCTCAAATGACATCGTTCAGATAATGAAGAGTGTTGGCTTTTTGATTTGATGTTCGGACAATTGACACTTCTCTTTCTACGCGCCTAACCAGTCTCTTCAGCGGACGGCCTTCGGCCACCACTGAACTTCAATGTTAACAACACTGGGCTGCTACGAAAATTTCAGACAGAGTTACTCTATGGCGTCTTGACATCTCGGCGAATTGAGTCGATTAGGCGCCAGACGCCACTGCTCGGATTCTCACCCACCGGCGATTCGTTGTCTCCGTGCCTAATATCCAGCGATTTGGCTCTTCTCTTTGCGTCTAGATAATTCTCCTCCAGATCTTTAATGGCGGCAGGTGTCAGAGTCTTTTCACAATTGGTGAGCAATTTGGCTTGTATTTGGGCCTTGGTTCGATCGATATGGGCTGTCTGGTCATTGAAGTGGAGGATGAACCATAACTCAATACACGGACTGGAGATCGCAAGATGAATTCTGTTCTCGCCCGCAAGCTTGATAGCCTGCGGAAGATTTGGATGCTCATCGACGTCGAACATGCACCAGTACTCATCGTGCGCTGATCCACGTCCACGCTTGGCTTCGTACGCCTCGTCTTTCTGATTCTTAATCGCGCGTTCAACTAGTTGGAGGGGACCACCATGGAAAGGGTCAACCGTGACAATGACGAGGTGCCGATATTCTCTCTTAAAATAAGTGAGGTATCCTGGCTCTGTCTTTTCACCCTCAACAAAGACAAGCAGCGACCGAGGGCGCGCCACCTTCACATCTCGTCGCGG
>JBDNJO010000096.1:0-8080 GCA_041687715.1 Candidatus Nanopelagicales bacterium | reverse complement strand
TTTGACAAGTCACTTCCAGCAGCAGCTAATACTCGCTGCAAATTCGCAAAGACTTGATGTGCTTGCGCATCAAAATCATTCTCACCAACGATCGCACCATCAGAATCAAGGGCTGCCTGCCCTGATACGTAGATGACACCGTTGTGAATTGTGGCCTGCGAGTAAAAAAATGGGCTATCCCACGAATACGGGCTAGCAATACCGGTGACACTCATGCTTTTCTCCAAACGAATTGTTTCTTGTTGCATCTAGTTTGTGGTCGTTGCTAAATGCTGACACAAATTTGGCGAGAATTCCCCTGGAATTGCACAAATTCTAAATTAACTTGCGCTTGGACCGCTTTTCTCGAGAGCGCGCAAATTAGCGATCCGATCCTCGATAGCTGGATGTGTGGCAAACAATTTCGAAGTAAACTTGTTATCAAGTGGTGATTCAATCCAAAGATGGGCAACAGCGTTCGATTTCTGATGGACCACGGTGCTATCAGCAGCCAGAGTCTCAAGCGCTCTTCGTAAGCCAGTTGGATTACGAGTGAAAGCGACTGCGGTCGCATCTGCTAGTGCCTCTCGTTTACGCGAAATTGCCGCCTTTAAAAGTATGGCTGCGATTGGAGCCAAGATTGCCGCAACAATCGCTGCTACTAAAACCAACGGGTTTGCTCCCCCATTGCTGTCTCTCCGACCGCCACCAAACAAGCTGATCCGAATCAGAAAATCGCTCAGTAGCGCGATCGCGCCAGCAGTTGTCGCAGCAACAGCGGAAACTAAAGTGTCGCGGTTAGCTACGTGTGCCAATTCATGCGCGGCAACTCCTTGTAGTTGTTCGCGGTCCATCGCTTCCAAGATTCCTGTCGTGAATGCAATAACTGCGTGCTCAGGATCACGACCGGTGGCGAATGCATTTGGGGCATCATCTTGCACGATTGCAACTTTAGGCATTGGCAAGCCAGAGGCAATAGTTATCTCGTGCACCAAATTGAACAGTTGTGGCGCCGTGTCATGATCAATAACTTTTGCACCTGTCATAGCTAAAACAATTTTGTCTGACGAATAATAAGATCCCCACACCCCAAAAAGTGATATCCCAACCACAATCGGCACAATTCCGACGCTGGTGTATCCGGCATAAAGCGCAAATGCATAAATCACAAAGGCGGTCAGGCTACCCATAACTCCGAGCAGGAGGTAGGTCTTTAAGCGATTGCTTTTTTGCTGCTCACGAAAATCAGACAAGGAACACCTTAACTAAAAGAAACATTTGGTACGTTGCGCTTACCTGGATCATCGACAACATAAAACTCTCGCTCAACAACATTTGCCGGCCCTGCGAAAAACTTTCCAGGAATTCCAACAATAATTTCGTTAAGAGCCCGAACTTTGTCGTTGTAGAACTGACGAGCGAAGCCAACCTTGTTCTCTGTGCCTGAAAGCTCTTCTTGCAGCGAAAGAAAATTAGCGGATGCTTCCAAATCTGGATAGGCCTCTGCCACAGCCAACAAACCTCTAAGGGCTTGGGTTAACATGCCATCTGCCTCCGCAACGGCAGCAACACCTTGGGCTGCTGTTGCTTGAGCTCGCGCTTGCACAACTTTTTCAAAAGTTTCCTTTTCGTGTGCGGCGTAGCCCTTAACGGTTTCTACCAAGTTAGGTATTAAGTCGCCACGACGTTGCAACTGCACTTCGATTTGGGCGAAACCCTCATCAACAGCAACATTTAGTCGTACGAGTTTGTTGTATTGGATTACGCCAAAAAAAACCAGAAGGGCCAGGATTCCAAGGATTACAAAAGTTCCATTCATGTCTTCAGATTACCCCAGCCCAGCGCGCCTAAACCTTTGTTGACTAAACGAGGCTTGCTCGATGCTCTTCATCGTGAGTCAAAACCTGAATCAAAAGGGCGCAGACATCAATTTCGCCAAAAGTGTCGTGTATTGCCCTGGCTTGCCACTGGTTAGGTGAGAGATCTTTTACCGCCGTGAGTAGGCTGGTCCGATGCGACATCGCAATAGCAGCCACATCCTCAAGTAACTGGTCCGCGAATTTGGCTTGAGTCTTTGCTGAGTCTGGTTCCCACCAAATGAACGAAGGTGCTGGATTACCGGCAGCCTGTGCGTCGCACATGAGCCTTAGTCGGGGCAACCACACAAATTCATCGACTTGTGAGATGTGTCCCAGGACTACGGGAGGCGACCATTGATCCCCGCTGCCTGCTAACCACTCAGGTGGTCTAGAGCCAGCATTTTGAGCGGAAGTTATCATGCGATCTATGGACATAATGAGTTCAACCATTAGTACCGCAGGAGGCGTAGACACCTTCCTATCCTGCCTTAAAACCAATGTTTGTCTAGTTAGGCAACGAAGTTTGAGCGCATTCGGGCTTACTCAAAATGTTCAACATGGCTGCCTTCTCTGCGCTAGTTACGAACAATTGCCATTTAAATTTAACGGCTACCACTCTGGCAATAAATTCACATCTGCCCGGCTTAAATGGCGGTAACCAAGAGGCTGCGTTGGAATCACTTTTTTGTGCGTTTAGCGAGGCCACTGTGACTACTAAATTCAGTGGGTCATTAGCAAACTCGGTGCGCTTTTCATCAGTCCACATGTCTGCGCCCATTTCCCACGCATTCTTTAGCGCAACAACGTGATCAATCTGTGCGCCACTCGGCGGCTCGGTGAATGTGTAGGTCTCATTGGAATATGGATCGGTCCATGTGCCACCTACGACCTTGCATTCATTAGTACCTGCTTTAAAAATGACAGTTGAGAAATCGCGGGCCAAGATATCATTTCGAGTGTCGCAACCATTGCGGTCCACATCCTTCCAAGCGGATCCAAACGCATCTCGACTGTAGTTAGTACTCGCACTTCGCCCACGTTCAACTAAAGTTTGTGCCACGAGAACGGCTCGTGAGTCTTCTTCGTTAGGAACAGGGGTGCTTATGACTGACGGTGACTGGGACTCTTGCGGGGTACTTGCGTCATCATTTGGATTGGGCAATGCCGGCGCAACGCTTGCTACTGGCGGATCTGATGGAGTGGTGACAGTATCGTCCGGCGCACTGTCGCAGGATCCAAACAGCCAAAGCGCAAAAACAATTATGAAAACTGGGTAGTACTTTTTCACCAGTCAATCCCTCCACTTTTCGTTGTAGCCAGCATTTCATTAACACGGGTAAATGGGCGCGATCCAAAAAAACCTCGATGGGCACTAAGTGGACTTGGATGCGCGGAAACGATAAGTCGATCGCTTGTGAAAATTGACGCAAACTTTTGCGCTGACTTACCCCAAAGGATCGCAACTACGTTTGGGTTTGCAGCAACGACCACTTTTAGGATTTGGGTTGTCACTACATCCCAGGGAAGGTGAGCGTGCGAATTGCTAGCACCCGCCATAGTGGTTAGCGAGGTGTTAAGTAACAGCACGCCTTGTGATGTCCAGTGTCGAAGATCAGACTCTGCCAAGTGTGCGTGTCCTAGGTCGGAGTCAGCCTCTTTAAATAAATTGCGAAGTGACCCGGGTAACGGTGTGGTTCCGGCCGGCACAGCGAACGCGCGACCAATCGCGTGATTTACATCTGGATAAGGATCCTGGCCGAGTATCACTACCTTTACTTGCTCAGGTGCAAGATCTAGAACTGCAAATATATTTTCCCACACAGGCACAAGAACTTCGTCACAAGCAATGGCAGCCTCAAGCAATTGGGATAGCTGTGAAAGCACACTGCGACAGTTTTCCAAATGAACGCGCCAAGGCTCTGGAACAAGAATCCAAAGATCGCGCGCCAAAGTTTTAAACTAAGTTAGGAGCCCATTGTCCAGCTTGGGCAACTAGACCGCGTAGCTCTTCAACTCCAGCTTCTTCAAGTGTGTTTAGTGGCGCCCTAGTTTGAGAACATGGCGCGCCCAAAATCCCCATGAGGGCCTTAGTCTTTGCGATGTATCGACCTGATTCGATGTGTTGCAGAATCGGCAGCACTGCGTCGTAAGCAGCCGCGCGAGTTTGAGGATCCATAATTCCTAAGTGAGCCTTAGGCAAGGCGTTTGCCATGCCACCAATCCAACTGGTTGCACCTGCGTCCATAAATGCCTTGCTATCAGCGTCGGCGCCACACACTATTTCAATTCGACCAGCGTAACGAGACTTGAACATTGGGATGCGAGATAGATCACCAGATGCTTCCTTAATCCCGATCACGTATTCATTGTCGGCCAACAGATCCAAAGACTCTTGATCAAACTGCACACCAGTGCGTGCTGGATAGTCGTAAAGAACCGAAGGCAACTTCACTGAGTTAATAACAGCGTTCACATGCTTGGCTAGTTCCACTGAAGTTGGTAATACGTAAGCTGGGCCAGCAACCATCAAGCCATCAACCTTTAACTCAGCGGCCAATTTCGATTGCTTAATCGCTTCGCCAGTGGACATGCCGCCAATACCAGCAAGAACTGGGACGCGGCCATTTACTTGCGAAACAATGGTGCTAATTACAGTGCGACGCTCTTCAAAAGTAAGTGCATAAGCCTCACCCGTAGTACCTGCGGCAACAATTCCCGAAAGATTGTTGGCGAGCATCACTTCAACTAGGTGAGCAATGTTCTTCGCATCAACTTCGCCAGCACTATCAAAAGGTGTTACGAGCGGGACGTGTACTCCAGTTAGATTCATCGCGTTCTCCAGACTTGTATTCTTAAGTGTGCAAACCCCAATCTACTCGCTGAAAACCAACGTTCAAGCGCATCCCCACATCCGAACATTCCATGCCCGACACGGTCGGATGTCAGCTCGCCGGGATTATGCCCTGAGTACTTTGTTGCCACCGCTGGAGATTAAAGACTTGCCACGACCAGTAGATCTGCGCAAGATTTTCGCATGCACCGAAGTGATTATTGATTTTGGTAGCGGTATGGGCGACCACACCTTGGCCTTAGCTAGGTCCCAGGGTGATCTTGGTTTTTTGGCTATCGATGTGCACACAGTCGGGCTTTGCGAAATAGCACAATTTAGCCATGACGAAAAGCTTTCAAACATTAGAGTTCACCACGGTGATGGAATTGACGTACTTAAAGGTTGGCTATTCCAAAATTCGATTTCCGAAGTTCACATCTTGTTCCCGGATCCTTGGCCCAAACTTCGCCACCATAAACGCAGGCTAATTCAGCAAGATTTCATAAATCTAGTGGCTAACGTCTTGCAGCCAAATGGCAAAGTCCGCTTCATAACAGATGATGACTCTTATTTCGATCACGCCTGCAAAGAGTTTGAAGCAAATTCGAATTTTGAAGTGTTGCACGAGAACTGGGAGGCGCCATTGACGACTTACCATAAACGCGCTTTGCGTCTAGGTCATACGATCTCAGGTCGCAGTTTTAAGAAACTATGACCTAGCTAGAACTTGTTCGATTGCGTCGAGAATCTCTTGCCAATTAGAGGCAAAGCCTGGATGCAAATCCAAATCCTGAACTTTAGAAATTTCAATCCAATCGGCCAGCTCGGCCTCTTCATTTGTAACAAACACAACATCACGCGAAGTTAATGCAATAACCGTGTGGTAATGCCAGTCGTCATGGTCGGTCCACATATGGTCGTGCACAACTTCTACCAAGGCTTCATCTATCGATAATTCTTCGCGCATCTCGCGCAGTGCGGATTGGATAGCGCTTTCGTGGGAATCACGAGCCCCACCTGGAATCCCCCAAACTCGACCGCCGTGCGTCCACTCTGCTCGCAACTGCATAAGCACTGATCTGGATATTGGATCAAGTAGTACCACTCCAGCAGCGCCGTGGATTCCCCAATGCTTTGATCCACATTGGCATTGCACCCAACCATCACCATCGTGCAACGCCATTTAACGAACCCTTAAGAATGTGCGCCAGCATGTGCCAGCGCCATTTGTACTAGTTGGTCTTGACCACCGGTCATCTCGGCACGAACATTTTGTGACATTGCTTCTTTTGGCGTAAGCCAAACTAAATCAAGGGCATCTTGACTAGGTGCACAATCACCTTTGACGGGAACAACGTAAACCAGCGAGACTGCGTGCTGTCGTGGATCATGAAAGCCAGAAACATCGGGATCTGGGAAATATTCAGCCACGGTAAATGGCGCAGGATTCGTTGGTACTTGAGGTAGCGCTAACGCACCCAGATCTTTCTCGATGTGACGCAGCAGTGCGCCTCGAATTCTCTCACCGTGAAGTACTCGGCCAGAGATCAATGCCCTGCTAATTGATCCGTCGGGCCGACCGCGAAGAAGTAAGCCAACTTTTGTTATCTGACCCGCTTCATCTACCCGAACTGGAATTACGTCTAAATAGACAATAGGAAGCCGGGCGCGCGCAAGATCCATGTCCTCGGCCGAGAGCCAAGTTGGAACTGTGTCAGTTACGTTCATCATTTACTTATTATGCCAATGCATGAGCAAATTAGAGCCATGGCAGCAAAGTTAATCCCGAGAACGACGCCCTCTGCTAGGCGATTTGCCTTGGGCGTACCAGCGTCCCTCGCCGTACTCAACGATTAACGGCATCCCAAAAGCCTGCGACATGGGCTCGCTAGCAATCACTTCAGGCACTTCGCCAATTGCACTTATCTGTCCGCTTTTTATGAGTAACGCGTGTGTGAAGTTTGGCGGAATTTCTTCCACGTGATGAGTTACTAAAACTAGATTAGGCGCCGTCTCATCACCTGCAAGATTCGCGAGTCGCGCGACTAGATCTTCTCTGCCACCCACATCTAGTCCAGCAGCTGGTTCATCCAAAATTAGTAATTCTGGATCGCACATCAATGCTCTTGCAATAGACACTCGCTTTCGTTCACCTTCAGATAGATTTCCAATTTGGCGGTTAGCTAGGGTCAATAAACCCCAAGCGGAAATCAATTCGTGCGCACGATTTCGATCGACCTCGTCGTAACGTTCGCGCCATCTGCCAGTTATCCCGTAAGCAGCAGTTTGCACGCTGTCAAAAACAGTTTCGCTCGCAGGCAAGAGCGCTGCCACAGCCGCGCTCGAAATTCCAACAAGTGTGCGCAATTCCCGCATATCTGTTTTCCCAACTTCGTAGCCAAGAATGCTTGCTTGACCTGATGTTGGATGCATAAAGCCTGAACAGACTTGCATAAGCGTGGTTTTACCTGCGCCATTTGCGCCCATAACTACCCAGCGTTGCCCGCTCGTAACTTGCCATGAAACATGGCTCAAAATCACAGTGCCACCTCGGCGCACTGTGACATCTTTTAACTCAAGAACCTGCGACACGAGATAAATCTATCGGCTACGCAATTTGGGGGTTCCCGTAAGGTAGCCACATGCCAGCGATTCCGACAACTCCAATCGCAGTCTTGCTGGCACTTTGGTTGAATGCAGCCCGAAACGGCTCGGTGTCGGCAACTGATGCTGGCAACGCCTGCGAAACCCTCGTGGATCAACTTGGTTACGAAATGGCGAGTGAACCGATTGCGCCAAAGATGTATCCGATGACTGATCTTGTCTCGTTGGCCCTCTCAAGTGGTACGCCAGTAACGGTGGCACTTCCAGTTTTTGGTGATCCTGCTGGAGTGCCAGCGCAAGTCTTACCTCAAGTTGATCTTAATTTTGGCCTTGTAGCAGTCACCAGCAACTTAATTCTTGCTCGAAGCAACTCAGGTCGCTGGATGATTTTTGAAACTACTCATAACATTGCGTTTCAGGATTTGAATCACGCCCGCTCGCAACTCAACGCAACAATTTTGATTGCAACAGACTTTCTTACTAATTCGGATTTAATTGGTGACAGTACGCAAGTTGAGGCAGAGCTACGAAACTTTAGATTGCTGCAGTTACCGCCAAGCTTGCCATCACGAAACATCGCCTCACTTGAACTCGCAGCCAGAATTCGAATCGTTGCAAACATGGCTATCCAAAGTTCTATGGCGATAGCTTCACCCAGTACTGACCGTAAGCGAATCGAAGTATTACAAACTTTGGATCGCCAAGCACGCGAACTCTTACAAGCTGTCGCACAGGGATAGCCAAGGTTTCCTACGGACCGCCTTGGCGTTACTTACTCCAGCCAAGGTTTCCTACGGACCGCCTTGGC
>JBDNJO010000095.1:0-7771 GCA_041687715.1 Candidatus Nanopelagicales bacterium | reverse complement strand
GAAGGGGCTGGCTTCCAGGTTATTGACATTGGTGTGCAGTGTGCGCCAGAGAAATTTATTGATGCAATCAAGGAGCATCAGCCAGATGTTGTTGGCATGTCAGCATTCCTAACGACGACAATGCCAATGTTTAAAGTTAACATCCATGAAATTACAAAGGCGGGTATGCGCGATGACGTAATCATCATGGTTGGTGGCGCACCGGTGACCCAGGAATATGCCGATGTTGTTGGCGCAGATGGCTATGCCTCTGACGCCTCTACAGCCGTGCGTAAAGCTAAAGAATTAATTGCAATCAAGCGTGGAAAGTAGGACTTCTGATGACGACTTTCATTGCAACGATTGAGCATGTAATCAAAGGCCCCGTTTGGGGTTGCCAAGATTGCGGCCAATGCGTGCTGCACTCAACAGGTATGACATGTCCAATGAATTGCCCAAAGACTTTGCGTAATGGTCCTTGTGGTGGAGTGCGCGAAGATGGTCATTGCGAAGTAAAGCCTGAAATGAAATGTGTCTGGCTAAAGGCGTATGACCGTACCGAGAGCTGGCCGTTACCTTCATCTTGGAAAGAGGAATACAACCATTTACGTCCACCGGTAGACAATCGCCTAAAGGGAACTTCCTCTTGGAAAAACTTTTTCACTAAGCGGGATCGCTGGACTCCAACCGGCTGGAAAAACACAACGGATGAATCAATCGAAGTTGGCCAGCACTGATGTCAACACTTGAGCATAAGTTAACAAAAACTAGCGAAACTGTATTCACTGCTGAGTTCCACACTCTTGATGGAAACGGTTTAGAAAAAGCAAAAAAGTATGCTGATCGTTTTCGCGGTTGGTTTGATGGCGTAAATGCCACTGACAACACGGCAGCTCATGCGCACGTATCAAACGTTGCTTCTGCAATCGCTATGAAACAACTTGGACTTGAACCTATTTTGCAGGTTGTGTGTCGCGATAAGAATCGTCTTGCTCAACAAGCAGACATCATGGGTGCCAGCATGTTTGGTGTTGAAAATTTCTTAGCACTAACTGGTGACGACGTGACTGCCGGAGATGAAACCGAAGCACGTCGCGTTTTTGATCTAGACGGACCACAACTTGTGCGCTTAATGAGCACAATTAAGCGCGGGGAATACATGTCTGGTCGCAAAATCGATCCTGCGCCACACATGTTTATAGGCGCAGTGGAAAATCCTGGCGCACCACCATTTGAATATCGCGTACAGCGAGTGGCGAAAAAGTATGCTTCTGGAGCTAAATTTCTGCAACTTCAAATTTGCTACCACCAAGATCGGTTAGAAAAGTTTTGTGCGGGAGTTCGCGATGCTGGGTTAGCCGGGAAAATCGCAATAATTCCAACCATCATTTTAGTTAAAGGCGCTAGTGCATTGAACTTTATGCACAATAGCGTGCCCGGTATTGATGTCCCTGCTGATCAAATTGCACGCGTGGAAAAAGCTGCAGATCCTTGCGAGGAAGCGTACTTACAGACTTTGGAATTTGCTCAGCATGCATTAGCTCAACCATCTGTGCGCGGACTGCACATTACTGATTTTAGAAATGATGAGACACTTGAACGATTAATGACAGATCTTGGCAGAGTCCGTCAATCAATCACAAGCGAAGTAAAGGAAAACCATGCATACAGTGCTTAGTTCACCAACCAAGACCGTAACGATCGGTCACGATGTTCCATTTGTAATTATTGGTGAGCGTCTAAATCCAACTGGTCGCAAACTATTCCAGGAAAAACTTCGCGCCAACGATCTTTCAACGATCAACATTGACGTTGCAGACCAAGTTGCTGGCGGTTGTGACATGCTTGACGTAAACATGGGTGTTCCGCTAACTGATGAACCAGAGTTGTTAGCAAATGCGATCAAGCTCGTTCAGTCGCTAACTGACCTACCAATTTGTATTGATTCCTCGGTTATTGAAGCGCTTGAGGCGGGCCTTGCGGTTTATCAAGGTAAAGCACTTGTTAACTCAATGACTGGTGAAGACGAGCGAATGGATTTGATTCTTCCGTTAGTAAAGAAGTATGACGCAGCGATTCTTGCGCTTCCAAATGATGAGATTGAAATTCCGATGTTGGCCAAGGATCGCATGGTCATAGTTGAGAAAATTGTTCGTCGGGTAGAAAAAGAAGGTATCTCGCTTGAGAACTTGCTTATCGATCCACTTGCTATGCCAGTTGGCGCAGATCCAGAAAATGCCAAGCACACACTTGAGACTATTTACTTAATCAAAGAAAAGTACGGCCTGAACATGTCAATTGGAGCTTCGAATGTTTCCTTTGGCTTGCCAAATCGTCACGCCCTAAATGCTGCGTTCATGCCTATGGCCATGGCTATGGGATTGACTTCAGCAATTATGGATGGTCGCACACCTGAGGTCGTCCAAGCAGTTCGTGCTTCTGATTTAGTTTTGGGACTTGATCAATGGGGAGCAAACTGGATCAGCAACTTCCGCGCAAACAAAGAAGCTTAATAACCGATAAGAATTAGCCGAAAGAAAAGCCGTGACCGATATCGAAAGCGCAACACCACAGACCACAGTCAGTGGACTTGGTCGCGTCCAAT
The DNA here is from genome assembly GCA_041687715.1 of Candidatus Nanopelagicales bacterium. Classification (GTDB taxonomy): domain Bacteria; phylum Actinomycetota; class Actinomycetes; order S36-B12; family UBA5976; genus UBA5976. The sequence goes on along the minus strand of JBDNJO010000095.1, from coordinate 5,187 downwards.
TGCAGTTCAGTCCGAGTGGAACTGACGTTCGTGTGCCCCCAGGTGTAACTGTCTTTGACGCAGCTTCCTGGAATGGTTTAGCAATTGACTCAACATGTGGCGGTCATGGAACTTGCAAAAAATGCAAGATTCAAATTCTTGAAGGTGAAGTTCCGATTTCTCGCCTGGATATCCGAGCATTTAGTTCTGAACAGCTCGAAGATGGATGGCGCTTAGCATGTGTTGCGCGCGCTAACGGAAATCTAAAAGTTGAAGTTCCACCGTTGTCTACCAGGCCAAAAGCTGCAACCGTTGGCGTTGGTCGACAAGTTATTTTGCGACCAGCAGTTCAAAAGCGTTACGTCGAATTAGTTGAGCCAACGTTACATGATCAACGCCCTGACATTGACCGCCTGCGGGATGCTATGGACGACCTTGAGTTTGAAGCAGATCTAGCAGTTCTTAAAACTTTGCCAACTATCTTGCGCAAAAATGATTTTAAAGTAACAGCTGTTGTAGTCGATGAAGCTTTGATAGCAGTTGAGCCAGGGGACACTTCTGCGCAAAACTATGCAATCGCATTTGATCTGGGCACCACAACAGTTGTAGCAACATTGCTTGATCTAATAACTGGCACTCCAATGGCCGTTAAGTCGATGCTTAATAAGCAACAACCATTTGGCGCTGACGTAATCTCGCGCATTTCCGCAACGATGATGGATCCACTTGCTGCGGGACTGATGCAAGTAGCTGGCCTTGCGACTTTAAATGAATTGATTGCCGAAGTTTGCGCGGAAGCTGGAGTGTCGGCGGATCAGGTATACGAAACTGCGATCGCAGGCAATGCCACCATGGTAGAAATTTTGCTTGGGGTAGATCCAGAGCCTGTTGGTGTTGCGCCATTTATTCCTGCTGCAAAAACCTGGCCGGTGTTCACTGCTGCGGAAGTTGGAATCGAGATACTACAAACTGCTCGAGTATTCCTATTCCCAGCATTTGGCGCTTACGTTGGCGGCGACATTGTTGCGGGCGTTCTTGCTACTGGTATGGATCGCGATAAGCGCGTTCGTTTGCTAATTGACGTTGGCACTAACTGTGAGATTGTCCTGTCAAACGGTGACACAATTTTGACGACGGCAGCTCCAGCGGGACCAGCTTTTGAAGCGGCATCGATTGCATGCGGCATGCGCGCCGCAGACGGCGCAATCGAAGTTGTACAGGTAACAGATGAGGGCATCAAACTTGGAGTTATCGGTGACGCAGAACCAGTTGGCATTTGTGGTTCGGGCTTAGTGGATGCGGTCTATGTTCTGCATAAAGCAAAACTAATTGACGACTCAGGACGTTTTGTCACTGATGAGTTAGCTCTGGAAATTGCCCCACACTTAGCGCCTAGGTTGCTAACTCGTGAAGCGGGCGATCGAATCTTTGTACTTCATTGGGACGGCGATGAACCAACGGTTTATTTGTCTCAGCGAGATGTCCGCGAACTTCAATTTGCGAAAGCCTCGATTGCCACTGGTTGGCGCTTGCTACTTGAAGAAGTTGGCTTAGTTGATGATGATGTCCAGCAAGTCCTACTTGCCGGTTCATTCGGTTCCTACCTATCTCCAGCATCAGCGATTGGCATCGGCTTAGTACCGAAGCTTCCAGTAATGCGCATCGTTAGCGCTGGCAACGTCGCAGGCGAAGGCGCCAAGATGGTTTTGTTATCAAGTACCGAACGAAGTGGCGCAACAACTTTGCTGAACGAAGTTGATTATGTTGAATTATCCGACCGACCAGATTTCAACGACAAATTCTTCTTGGAGTTGGCGCTTCCATCATGAGCATCGCAGTGATTGCGTGTGGCGCATTAGCTGCCCACGTTCATGAGATTGCAGATCGGCGCAATTTGGATTTGCATGTTGAACCCGTGAATCCGTTGTTGCACAATCGTCCAGAAGGCATTGCTCCCGAAGTAGAAAAATTGATTTTAGAATTACAACCAAATCATGATCAAGTCGCAATAGCGTATGCAGATTGCGGTACTTATGGAGCAATTGATCAACTTTGTGAAAAGTACCAGGTCTCACGCCTATCTGGTGATCATTGCTATGACGTGTTTGCAACAGCGGAAAAGATGAAAGCCGAATTTGAAGCCGAGCCAGGAACTTATGTTTTTACTGATTACTTAATTAAAACTTTCCGGCGCAGCGTTATGGTGGAAATGGGACTAGAAAAATATCCAGAACTTCGTGATGACTACTTTCATTCATACAAACGAGTACTTTGGCTCTCACAACGCCAAACACCAGAATTAGAAGCAGCAGCACTAGATGCGGCTCAACTAATTGGCCTGCCACTTGAAATTATCCATGTTGGAGATGCACACTTAGAAGAGCAGCTAATGGCATTGATTGGAGCCAAAGTTGAGTAATTACTCCGAAGAAAGCATTCTCAATTACCTGGGGCCTTACAAAGGTGAGGCATCTGCAATTTTACGTTCGTTGCAATTAGTGCAAGAACTTTTGGGTTATGTGCCAGATACTGCGATCGATTTAATTGCCAAGAATTCCAATGTCTCGCGCGCTGAAGTTTATGGAGTATTCACTTTTTATAGTGACTTCCGATCAACTCCACCAGCCAGTGTTGTCATTAAAGTTTGCGTGGCCGAAGCCTGCCAAGCATCAGGAAATGCAGATCTAATTTCAGAACTTCATGATCAGGGTTATGACATACATGCTGGAAAAATTAAAGATGACATCCAAATGGAACAGACTTTCTGTCTAGGTAATTGCGCGCTTGGGCCATCAGCGATGGTTAATGGCAAACCTATTGGTCGAGCCACTTGCTCGAAAATCTTTGCAGCGGCTGCGGCGGTGACTTCATGATTAAGGCATTTGTGCCCCTGGATTCAGCAGCGTTGTCAGTCGGAGCTGAAGAGGTAGCACTTGAGATTGCAATTCAAGCTGCAAGTAAGAACCTAGATATTCAAATTATTCGCACTGGCTCGCGCGGCATGCTGTGGCTTGAACCATTAGTGGAAGTTGAAACAGCTGCTGGTCGCGTTGGGTATTGCAATGTTTCGGTGGAAGCGATCCCAGAACTTATGACTGCGGATTTTCTCAATGGCCAAGCTCATGAGTCCTGCATAGGACTTGTTGAGGAAAATGAATTCCTAAAGAATCAGGATCGAATTACCTTTGCGCGAGTAGGTGTAATTGATCCACTTTCGCTTGCTGATTACGAAAGTCATGGTGGCCTTGTTGGGTTACGCAAGGCTATTGAGATGACTGCCCTTGATGTCGTTTCGCAAGTTACTGAGTCAGGACTGCGTGGACGCGGGGGAGCTGGATTCCCCGCTGGAATCAAATGGCATACGGTACATAACACGGAGTCTGATCAAAAATACATTTGCTGTAATGCCGATGAAGGTGACAGTGGAACATTCGCAGACCGAATGCTTATGGAAGGTGACCCATTCACGCTAATTGAGGGAATGATCATTGCTGGTATCGCAGTTGGCGCGACGCAGGGTTTGATTTATGTTCGCTCGGAGTACCCTCATGCAATCGAAATTCTGAATCGTGCAATAGCCATAGCTAATGAGTTCGGTCTCCTTGGGTCTAGCGTTCTAGGTTCAAAGAATGTATTTTCACTTGAGGTTCGAATTGGCGCTGGCAGCTATGTTTGCGGCGAGGAAACAGCAATGTTGGAGAGCCTGGAAGGAAAGCGTGGCATGGTTCGTGCCAAGCCACCAATTCCTGCGTTAGTTGGATTATTTGGTAAACCAACTGTCATAAACAACGTGATGACTTTGGCTGCAGTACCGATGATTCTGGCGCAGGGCGCTGCTGCATATCAGGAACTTGGCCATGAACGCTCTCGAGGTACGCAAGTATTCCAACTTGCTGGAAACATAAAGCGCGGCGGCATAGTTGAACTTGCTTTTGGGGTAACTCTCGGTGACCTTGTAAATAAAATTGGCGGTGGCACATTTAGTGGCAAGCCAATCAAAACAGTGCAAATCGGCGGACCACTTGGCGCTTACTTTGGTACTGAGTCATTTGATGTTGCGATGGGTTATGAATCCCTTGCCCAGGCTGGCGGAATGCTCGGCCACGGCGGCATCGTAGTTTTTGACGAAACCGCAAACATGGCAAAGCAAGCAAGGTTTGCCATGGAATTTTGCGCGGAAGAATCTTGTGGCAAGTGCACACCATGCCGAATCGGTTCAACGCGTGGCGTTGAGGTTATTGATCGAATTGTCGCTGGCGAAGATCAAGAAAAGAATCTTGAATTACTTGAGGATTTATGTGAAGTTATGACTGATGGTTCGCTTTGCGCAATGGGTGGGCTTACTCCCATGCCAGTGCGTAGCGCACTCAAGTTGTTTCCAGCTGATTTTGGGATTAAGACAGGAGCAAAGTTATGACAATACTTTCCGATCCACGCGGCACTATGCCGATGCGCTCAGGAATTGGTGAAGCCGATTACGGCACTCCAAAGTCATACTCAGATGTTCTAGTGAATGTCACTATTGACGGTGAATCTCATTTAGTTCCGACGGGAACTTCGATTATGCGCGCAGCTGGCGAAGCTGGCTGTGACATTCCTAAACTTTGCGCAACTGATTCGTTGCAACCATTTGGGTCATGCCGCATGTGCATTGTTGAAATCGATGGTCGAAAAGGTACTCCAGCATCGTGCACCACGCCCGTAGAAGAAGGAATGGTAGTTCGCACCCAGACTGCGAAAGTTGCAAAACTTCGCAAGGGCGTAATGGAGCTTTATATTTCAGATCACCCACTCGATTGCTTAACTTGTTCTGCAAATGGTGATTGTGAACTTCAGGATATGGCCGGGGTAGCTGGACTTCGCGAAGTTCGATACGGCATAGGTAAAAATCACTTAGATGCTCCAACGGATTCTTCTAACCCTTACTTCTCCTTCGATGAGAGTAAGTGCATCGTCTGTAATCGTTGCGTTCGTGCGTGCGATGAAGTCCAAGGAACGCTGGCACTAACTATTGAAGGACGCGGCTTCAACTCCAAGGTAAGTCCTGGAGGAGTGAACTTCTTATCCAGTGAATGCGTGTCTTGTGGTGCTTGCGTGCAGGCTTGCCCAACTGCAACGCTGCAAGAAAAATCTGTCATTGATTTAGGTATGCCAACTCGGACAGTAGAAACAACTTGTGCTTACTGCGGAGTCGGCTGCTCATTCAAT
>JBDNJO010000094.1:0-6971 GCA_041687715.1 Candidatus Nanopelagicales bacterium | reverse complement strand
TCAGAGTTAGTGCGATCTTGATCTGCGCCTAACTGATTTCTAAATTCCTCAACTTGCGTGGTATCAAATTCATCAATATCGCCAAGTGCATCAATGTTTACTTCATCATCACCAATCCAGCGAACATGTAGTTCTCCAAGCGGTGTTGGTTGATCAAAAGTTACAAGACCATCTCGATAAATTTCAAGTAGTGCTAGGAAGCGAGCGACTACGAGCAAAGTGGTATCGCAATCTCGCGTTAACTGCTTGAACGACGCTTGACCAACTCGCCGCAATCGTTCCACGATAATTGCTGCTTGTTCGCGAACTGAAACTCGAGCCGCATGAATGTGAGCAACCGAAATAACGTCTGGCAATCTTGGCTCAAGTGCACGTGCTGCAAGATTTGCAAAGTCGTCGGCGCTCATGCCAAGTTCTACTTCTGGCAAAAGTTTGGTGAATCGCTCATCCAGACCAACTGCGCGTGGATGTTGCCTGCCTGCAGTTGCTAACAGGTGCTTAAAGTCTGCTGACATTGCCTTGAAGGCGCGATATTGAAGTAATCGTGCAAGCAGCAAGTCTCGAACTTCCAAAATTGCGATGTCTTCTTCGTCTTCGACTTCCCCACCAGGAATTAAGCGCGCAGCCTTTAAGTCAAGCAAAGTTGCAGCAATGACTAGGAACTCAGTGGCTTCATCCAGTGTCCAATCCTCGCCACGGGCTTTGATGTAGCCAAGAAAATCATCAGTAACTTGATGCAGCGATAGCGCGGTGACATCAAGGCGATGTTTTGCAATGAGAGAAAGTAGGACATCAAATGGACCCGAGAATTCCTCGAGTGAGACTACAAAGGAGTCTGAAGTCTCTTCCGGCGCAGCGGTCTTAAGTTCAGGCTCGGCAGGCGCCGCAATCATTACTTCGAAACCGAACCTTGGGCTTCTAGACGTGCCACTAATTCCCATGCCAAGTTGCGATAGTTTTGCGCACCAGATGAATTAGGTGCTTGTTCAATTATTGAAACTCCAGCTTTTGTGGTTTCTGGAAACTTCACAGTTCTGCTAATTGTGGTGTGGAAAACAGATTCGCCGAAAGCATCAAGCACTGCCTGAATAGTTTCGCGAGTGTGAAGGGTACGTGCGTCCACCATGGTTGGCAGCACGCCATCAATCGTCAAGCGACTATTAAGGCGTTCTTTTACTTTTGTAATAGTCTCGCGCAACATCTCAACACCACGCAGTGCTAAGAACTCACATTCCATCGGAATAACAACACCATCTGCTGCGGTTAGCGCATTAATAGTCAGCAAGCCAAGGGATGGCTGGCAATCAATCAAAATGTAATCGTAATTTGGTCGGACAGTTTCAAGCGCGCGATCCAGTGCATATTCACGGGCCACTTCACCTGCAAGGCGAAGCTCTGCGGCACTTAACTGAATATTTGCAGGAAGTAAATCAAGTCCTGGGATTGAAGTTTTCATAACTACATCAGCTGCTGGCGATGTGCTTGAGTCCATCAACATGTCGTATACGGTCTTTGCTCCGCCAAGATCATCTGGGTTAACGCCAAGTCCAATAGACAACGATCCTTGTGGATCCATGTCAACCATAAGAACTTTTCGACCAGCTTCAGCCAGCGCAGCGCCTAAATTAATTGTGGTTGTGGTTTTACCAACGCCACCTTTTTGATTTGTCATCGCAATCACGTACGCAGGACCGTGCGTGGTTAGCGGTGCTGGTGAACGAAAAGTTGGTAACGGGCGACCAGTTAAACCTAAAGTTACCCCTGGTGATTTTGGAGCATTACTGGACTCGGTGAGAGAAACTAAGGGCGTGATGGATGCATCTGGAATTTGAATGGGCAAAGCCTGATTAGAAATGTTTTGCTCCTGTGGAATTGGAACGCTCATGATTACCCTTCCCCGCGCAGGTTTTAAACTACAAACTAGATTTCGTTAGATCCGAGATTTTCCGCCGCTAGGAAAGTTACGACAATTTTAGGTTAAGCCCTTTAGCCTGCAAACACTGGGATCTACTATGTAAATTCAACTGGTGTGGCGCGCTTTGCTAGCCCTTAGCCCGCGGGTGCGAGGTGGCATAAACTTCACGCAATTGATCAACTGTAACCATGGTGTAAATCTGTGTCGTGGTCACCGATGCGTGGCCTAAAAGTTCCTGCACCACGCGAACATCTGCCCCGTTTTCCAGTAAATGTGTCGCAAATGAGTGGCGCATGGTGTGCGGGGAAACCTTGCCAGCTAACCCAGCCCGTGCCGCAGTTTCTTGCAAAATAGTCCAGGCGCTTTGTCGAGACAGGCGTGCACCCCGAGCATTCAAAAAAAGTGCCTGATCGCCTTTGCCTTTTGCGGCCAAAACTGGCCTAGCCCGGACCAAATATCTATCCAGCGCCGCCAAGGCGTGCGAGCCAACAGGGACTAAGCGTTCCTTATTCCCTTTGCCTCGCAATCGCAGGATTGGCAGGTTTGCGCTCAGGTTCAGCCCAGCATCAAGGTCAAGATCGATCAGTTCTGAGATTCGGGCGCCGGTTCCGTAGAGAAATTCCAGCAAAACTTGGTCGCGCATCAGTAGTACTGGGAGGTCACCTTTACTGTTAACACCAACTTGAGCCAGTAGTTTCTCGATATCGGAAAAACTCAAAGCCTTAGGTAGACGTTTAGATATGCCCGGTGGTTTCACGGACCGCGCAGGATCAGTTGTGGTTATGCCTTCTTTAACTAAAAACGAGTGCAGGCCGCGAACCGCAATGACAGTTCGCGCAGCGGAGGTTGGTGCCAGTGCTGGGTGAGTTGAATCTCCGAGGCGAAGCGCGACCAAGAAATCTGAAACATGTTCTGGCAAGACTTCGGCGAATGACTTCTTTCCCCTGGTTTCCAGGTAATCGCCATACCGGGCTAGATCTCGGCGATATGCCGACATGGAATTCTTAGCTAGACCCCGCTCAATCAATAAATGATCCAAATAGCCAGAAATGTGCCTGCGAATTTGGCCGACTGCGGGGGGTTGGTTACTCACACTCAGAACTTACCTGACATAACTAAATTGCAGGAGTACCAGACTAAATAAAACGCAGAGTTGAATTTATATTTTTGCGAATTCGTTGCGCCGGGCGATTATGGTTTCGCGCCGGGCAACTTCTTGACTCACTCCTGCAAGAAGTGAGGAAAGTGGTGTATCTAGTGCACCACAAACAGCTGCAAGTAATTCAGAAGAGGCTTCTTTTTGGCCGCGCTCAAGTTCGGAAAGGTAACCAAGTGATACTTGGGCATCTCGGGACACATCTCGCAAAGTGCGTGATTGCTCGGTGCGGCGACGCCGTAACTCTTCACCAATAACTTGGCGCAGCAAAATCATTTTTTTGCCAGAATTTGCGATTTGCACAGCAGGATCAGAGATCTTAAAAGTGTGGGTAAGCGTCGGGGCCAGGCTAGTTTGAGGCGTTTGGTTTTGCGAAACAATTTTTTGGTTCATCGTGTTCTCCATACCTTTAATTTTATCATTAATCCACTGTTTATGACTTCGGGATGACTATGCCCGCAATGACAGCAATTAAACCTACTACTTAAAGGAATGTTAAAAGCAGTTCAAGTGCAGCGGCCACAGTCTCGTCTCGAATTTGAGCTCGTGCCCCTCGCGGATCTGTGAATTCTGGGAACAACTGCAGCTGTTCGACAACTGAATCAATTACTGACCCTTGCTCATCTCGCTGGATACAAGCGACAAACACCGTGCCAGGTAAATGCCCATCCTGTGAGTCTGGGCCAGCAACACCTGTGACGGCTAAACCGAATTCTGCGTCCAAACGCTGCGCCACACCAGTTGCCATGTCCAAGGCAACTTGAGCCTGCACCGCACCACCTTCAGCAAGCAATAATTGGGATACCCCTAGCAAATCCGTCTTCAAATCAGAAGCGTATGCAATAACGCCACCACGATAAATTTTTGAGGCCCCTGGAATCGCAGTAATTGTTGACCCAAGTTGGCCACCAGTTAGGGACTCCGCTGTTGCCACCGAACGTCCCTGCATCGCCAAAATTACGGCCACTGCTAGCGAGTCAATATCTGTTGCCATTAACCATCACAGACTCTTGTTGGGTGAACTATTTCACGATTAATATGCCAAGTCATTCGCTACCAGAGCCTATTTCGCGGGCCTTGGCGACAATTTAACTTTGAGTGCATAATCTATGCCAGTAACTATGGTCATGGCGAGTGCGACACCAAGTGACATTTGCGCCACTAGATCTACCCAACCCGATACTGGAATCAGGAATGCAACTATCGCGACAATCTGACTAACGGTTTTTACTTTTCCGCCTCGACTGGCTGGAATAACGCCGTGATTGATAACCCAAAATCTCATAATTGTGATTGCTATTTCCCTAAACAGAATTACGCCAGTGACCCACCATGGGATCTCGCCCATAATGGAAAGCGCAATCAGCGCAGTTCCTATTAGCGCCTTATCCGCTATTGGATCAGCAATTTTTCCAAAGTTAGTAATCAAGCCATATTTTCTAGCCCAAACGCCATCTACTAAATCTGTAATCGCTGCAATCAAAAAGACAATTGCGCCGGCCCATTGTGCAGTCTGCGTTTGCGTTACGCCAAGTACTAAATATCCAAACACTGGAACCATCAACAATCTGGCTACCGTAAGTGCATTTGGAATATTTATAACCGGCACATCATTGTTTGCATCACCCATGTGATCTGGAATTGGTGTCTGCGTCACGCGCTAACTTCCCTAGCGATTAAATCCACGCCATCACAATCAACAACTACCGCCTGAATAAAACTTCCAACTTCAAATTCATTCTCAGAAATTATCGTGGTGCTGCCATCAACTTCTGGACCTTGATGTCTGCTTCGACCAACGTTTCCAGATTCCTCAATCAAAACTTCTACTTGCTGACCAATGCGACCTTGTGCGACATCTTCACTTACACGTAAAGCCACTTTGCTTACCGCTTCACGCCTTGCCAATACTTCATGCTCAGGCAAATGACCATCAAGTTTTACCGCAGCTGTACCTTCTTCATCGGAATATGCAAACACTCCCACTGCATCAAGGCGCGCGCCTTCAATAAATGCAATCAATTCAGCAAGATCGTCTTCGGTCTCGCCAGGGAATCCGACGATCACATTAGTTCTGGCTCCTGCAAGTGGGTTATGTAGTCGGATGGCGCTCAACAAATCTAAGAAACTATCTGTGCCACCAAATCTTTTCATACGTCTTAGCACGGCATTGCTAGCGTGCTGGAACGATAGATCAAAATATGGAACTAAGCCTGGAGTATTGGCGATCACTGAAATTAAATCTGGTCGCATTTCAGCTGGCTGTAAATATGAAACTCTTACCCATTCAATACCTTCAGGCTGAGTTAATAGCGGTAACAATTTTTCTAGTAACCTCAAGTCGCCCAAGTCTTTGCCATACGAGGTTGAGTTTTCACTTACTAGCAATAACTCACGAACTCCGTTGTCACCTAGCCAAGCAGCTTCCTCAAAAATTTCACCTGGATCTCGAGATACAAACGAACCACGAAATGCTGGGATGGCACAGAATGTACATCTGCGATCACAGCCTGATGCAATTTTTAGTGGAGCCCAGGGTGTTGCTTCAAGTCGTTGACGATAAATGTGTGGACCCATTCCTGGGGTGCCAACACTTTGTGCAACACTCTGCCGTTCTGCCGGAGAAATTGGCAACAACTTACGACGATCCCCTGGCGTGTGTGGCGTAATACTCTCGCCAGCAAGAACTCGGCGAAGCGTAGATCCGATCTCTACGTAGTCATCAAAACTTAAAATTGCATCTGCTTCAGGCAGCTCGGCAGCTAAATCTTTTCCATAGCGTTGCGCCAAACAACCAACTGCAACCACTTTTCCATTTCCAGCAAGTAACTCGCTAGCTTCCAAAATGGTATCAATCGAATCCTTTTTGGCTTGCTCAATAAATCCACAAGTGTTTACGAGAACTACATCAGTTTGTTCGCCGTCTGCAACCAAGTTCCAGCCATCGGCAGTAAGTCGACCAGCGAGTTCTTCGGAGTCCACATCATTTCGTGAGCACCCGAGCGAAACGATTGATACTCGGGGATTTTGGGTCACAACGTGAAGTCTACTCGCCACGAATCATGGCAATAGTCCCTGGCAAATCATCCGCTGTGACTAAAACTTCTCGGGCTTTAGAACCCTCTGACGGTCCAACAATATTCCGTGATTCCATCAAGTCCATTAAGCGTCCTGCTTTAGCGAACCCAATTCGCAATTTACGTTGCAACATTGAAGTTGAGCCAAACTGAGTAGACACAACCAACTCAACAGCTGCCAATAAATCATCTAAGTCATTTCCAATGTCGCCATCTACCTCGCGCAACGCTGCAACTGGAGCAGTTATATCTTCGCGATATTGTGGCACCATCTGAGTCTTAGCATGTGCGACCACTGCTCGAATTTCAGCCTCAGTAACCCACGAGCACTGAATGCGAATCGGCTTTGAAGTTCCCATTGGCAAGAAAAGTCCATCACCTTGACCAACGAGTTTTTCGGCGCCTGGCTGGTCAAGTATGACTCGGCTATCAGCAAGACTTGAAGTTGAAAACGCTAATCTACTTGGTACGTTAGCTTTAATTAATCCGGTTACAACATCTACCGATGGGCGCTGCGTTGCAAGCACCAAGTGAATGCCGGCTGCGCGAGCAAGTTGGGTAATTCGAACAATGGAATCTTCGACATCTCGCGGGGCAACCATCATTAAGTCTGCGAGTTCGTCAACGACTACAAGTAAGTAAGGATACGGACGTAAAGTGCGCTGCGACCCAGGTGGTGGGATAACTTTTCCAGCCTTAACTGCCTTATTGAAGTCATCAACATGGCGGAAACCATATGCTGCTAGATCGTCGTAGCGAGCTTCCATTTCTTTAACTACCCAAGCAAGTGCGTCAGCAGCTTTCTTGGGGTTGGTGATGATGG
>JBDNJO010000093.1:0-4208 GCA_041687715.1 Candidatus Nanopelagicales bacterium | reverse complement strand
GTGGCTAATCGAACCCCTGGTGAGCTGCAGGTAATTTCTCGAGTTGTTGGAAAACATTGCGAAACTGGAGATATCGTTGTCCGAGACATCGATCTAGCTGCTGATATTCGGCCCGGAGATTTGTTGGCTGTTGCTGCTACTGGCGCGTATTGCAGATCCATGGCGAGCAACTACAACCACATTCCTCGCCCGGCAGTAATAAGCGTTGCTGAGGGCCTGTCCCAAGTATTACTTCGCCGGGAATCAATAGCGGATGTACTTGCAACGGACCCAGGCATTAATTAGTTCCGCTCCAGCCACTTATTTGGCTAGATTCCGCGCTTTCTGCCAGACTTAGAGGGCTTTGCTAAGGCTAACTAAGCCAATTGTTAAGGCACTGTATTAATACTGTCTTAAAGAGGAGAGAAAATGGGTTCCCCAATAACTGTTGCACTACTCGGTGGTGGAACCGTAGGGGCCAGCGTTGCTCACTTACTTTCCGAAAGTTCCGCTGATTTAACGGCGCGTATTGGCAGTGAGGTGAAATTAATTGGTGTGGCGGTTCAAGACATCTCCAAATCTCGTCCTGGCGTTGATCCAAGCCTGTTAACTACCGACGCTGCAGCCCTTGCTGCCTCTGGCGCAGATATTGTGATTGAGGTAATTGGCGGCATTGAGCCAGCCAAAACTCTGATCGAATCTGCAATTGCTCATGGCTCATCCGTTGTTACTGCTAACAAGGCATTGCTTGCTGCGCATGGCGCACACCTTCACAAATTAGCGGAAGATGCGGGCGTCGACTTGTATTACGAAGGCGCAGTAGCAGGAGCAATTCCATTGCTTCGCCCGTTACGTGAATCTTTGTCTGGCGATAAAGTAACAAAAATTCTTGGAATCGTGAATGGAACAACAAACTTTATTTTAAGCAAAATGTATAACGATGGCGCCGCCTATGAAACCGTACTCAAAGAAGCGCAAGATTTGGGTTACGCCGAATCTGACCCAACTGCCGATGTTGAAGGATTTGATAGCGCAGCTAAAGCTGCAATCCTTGCCGGCCTAGCTTTCCATACAAACGTCACTGCTGAAGATGTTTACCGCGAGGGCATGACTAAAGTAACGGCCGATGACATTGCTGCTGCAAAGTCACTTGGATATGTCATTAAGTTGCTTGCAATTGCGGAATTAACTGATGATGAAAAAGGCGTTATCGTTCGAGTGCATCCTTCGATGATTCCCGTTACTCACCCGCTTGCAAGTGTGCGAGATGCCTTTAATGCCGTTTTTGTTGAAGCACAATCTGCTGGCGAAGTTATGTTTTATGGTCGTGGCGCAGGCGGCGCTCCTACTGCAAGTTCGATAGTTGGCGATATTGTTGCTGCTGCTCGAAATCGTTTAGCTGGCTCACTTGGACCAGCGCAAAGTATTTATGCCGATTTACAGCTGCGTCCAATTGGTGAGGCAAAAACTTCTTATTACTTGAACTTAAAAGTTGCCGATGAACCAGGTGTGCTTGCTGCAATCTCTAATGAATTTGCAAAGCATGATGTTTCGATTCAGGCAGTTCGACAAGATGGCGAAGGCGACGACGCTAGTTTGATCATTCGAACCCACCAGGCGCCAGAATCTAGATTGCGCGCGACCGTGGATGCATTGGAAAACATGAAAGCTGTACGCAAGGTACTTGGTGTGATGCGAGTCGAAGGTGCGGGCGCTTAATAATGGCTCACATTTGGCGCGGAGTTATCGAGGAGTATCGGGATCGTTTACCCATTTCCCCAAATGACATCGTGATTTCGTTGGGCGAAGGTGGGACACCACTTGTTTATGCCTGCACTTTGTCCGAAGAAACTGGCGCCAAGGTTTACCTAAAAGTTGAAGGCATGAATCCAACTGGATCTTTTAAAGATCGTGGGATGACAATGGCAATAACAGATGCTGCTCGAAATGGCGCATCTGCTGTAGTTTGCGCATCGACAGGAAATACCAGTGCATCAGCGTCGGCTTATGCAACAAAAGCTGGGATGAAATGCGCGGTGTTAGTTCCCCAAGGAAAAATTGCGATGGGCAAGCTAGCCCAAGCAGTAATTCATGGCGCAACCATTCTTCAAGTTGATGGAAATTTTGATGATTGCTTGGACATAGCGCGAGGACTTGGTCAGGATTACCCAATTGCCTTAGTAAATTCAGTTAACCCAACCAGGCTGCAGGGTCAAAAAACTGCATCGTTTGAAATCGTTGACGCTCTTGGTGATGCCCCTGATATTCATTGCTTGCCAGTTGGAAATGCTGGAAATATATCGGCGTATTGGATGGGCTATACGGAGTATTACCAAGACAAGATTTCTACCAAGCGCCCACAAATGTGGGGCTTCCAAGCAGCAGGAGCTGCCCCATTTGTAGCTGGTCATCCAATTGCAAAGCCAGAGACTATTGCAACTGCAATTCGCATTGGTAAACCAGCATCTTGGGATTTAGCGATTGCAGCCCGTGATGATTCGGGCGGCCTAATCGACGCTGTTACTGACGAACAGATTCTGCAGGCCTACCGAATGCTCGCTGATAAAGAAGGATTCTTTGTGGAGCCATCAAGCGCCGCATCGGTTGCTGGACTTTTACAGCAAGCCCAGCGCGGTTTAGTTGATAGTGGTTCAACAATTGTGTGCACCGTAACCGGTAATGGTTTAAAAGATACGCAATGGGCATTAGAAGATGCCCGAGATCCAGTTCTGATTCCAGCGGATGTAAAAGCTGCTGCTGCTGTATTAGGCCTTGCCTAATGTCACGCAAAGTTTCGGTATCAGTTCCGGCAACGAGCGCGAATCTTGGCCCAGGTTATGACGCGTTTGGCTTAGCTCTAGAAATACGAGATTTCGTAACTGCAACTTTCACTGATGACAATAAAGTGACGGTAGACATTATTGGTCAAGGTGCTGGCGAGCTACCAAAAGATGCGACACATTTAATTGCAAAGACAATCATTGACGCATGTAAAGCGTTTGGTACGGAGGTAACTGGTCTTCACATTAAGTGCAAGAACGCAATCCCGCAAGGCAGGGGATTGGGTTCCAGCGCAGCAGCAATTGTTGCTGGGCTTGTTCTGGCAAGTGAATTAACTTACGCCCGAGCTAGCGAAGATGAGTTGCTACAGATGGCAAATGCGATTGAAGGACATCCAGATAATGTTGCGGCCTGCTTATTAGGCGCACTAACTATTGCTTGGCTGGAATCAGATAACAAGGCAAACAGTGTGTCGATGAATGTGCACGAGGACATTTTTCCAGTCTTAGGAATCCCACAAACCCAACTTGATACCCATAAAGCCCGCGGCTTGATTCCAGAAACTATCCCGCATGTTGACGCGGCTTTTAATGCCGGACGCGCCGCACTTTTGGTTGCAGCCATGATCGGTAATCCAGATTTTCTATTAGAAGCAACGCAAGATAAGTTGCATCAGCCATTTCGGGCCGCTGCATATCCAGAGTCAATGGATCTCATCGGGCAGCTTCGCGAAGTGGGGATAGCAGCCTGCATTAGTGGGGCAGGCCCAACGATCATTGCGCTGACAACATCGGAGCAGGTCGCCCAGGCATCAGAAATCATCACAAAATTTGGGTTCACTAGTGCGCCAGTAGCCGTAGCTGATCAAGGCGCGATAGCTGAAGTTATAGAAACAGGCGAAGGTCAATCGGCGCAGGAAACTAGCGATAACTAGGGTTTTCAGACCTGAAATTTCGCGGTTGTCGAATCAACCTGCTAGTGTTTTCTCATCGGTTGAATTTCTTTCGCCGAACATCCCGCAAAATTTTAGCGAAATTCTCGCGCATTGCTGCTGGATAAAAATTACGAAAAACCAACTACTCAAAACAAAGGGACACATAAGTGACCGAGACAAGCGCTAGAGACAATGGTTTAGCGACCAAACTACTTCCAGAACTTAAGGCAATGGCTACTGGCCTTGGAATTGACGGAGCATCCGCAATGCGCAAAGCCGAGCTCGTAACGGCAATTGGCGCCAAGCAAGGTGGCGGTAGAGGCACTCGTTCTGCTTCCCGTCCCGCTGGAGCAGCAACTAATTCCAAAACCCGTGAAGAACGTGCACCGCGTGAAGAACGTGCACCGCGTGAAGAACGTGCACCGCGTGAAGAACGTGCACCGCGTGAAGAACGTGCACCGCGCAACAACGACAATAGCGAAAACAACAACGACAGTGACTCTGGCGACAGAGG
>JBDNJO010000092.1:0-32244 GCA_041687715.1 Candidatus Nanopelagicales bacterium | reverse complement strand
TTGTGAATACAAAATGCAGCACCAGCTGTGTAAATTCCATCAATACACATGCTGGCTCCAACACAGGGACGAATTTGATCTTCAGTTTTGTTCGCGATCTTGGTAGGTAAGTATGGATCAGCGATTAAGGCACGCGTCATGCCAACTAGATCAAGTAAGCCAGCCTCGATGGCGTAGCGCGCGGTTGGCACATCTGCAATTTTCCCAGCATGCATGACAGGCACATTTAGTTTTTGTTTCATCTCGCCGATGAGTTCCAGATGAGGCGCGGATGCCATTCCCATTATTGGAATCATTCGAGTTAGTCGGGCATCTGAATCGATCGCGCCACCCAGTGCACTTATCAAATCAACACCCTCGTCAATGATGTCTTGTGCAACAGTCAGTAATTCACCTGGTGCCAAGCCATTTTCGCGCAATTCATCAAAGCTCATTCGAGCGCTTATTATGAAGTCCTCGGGCACGGCTTGCTTTATAGCTCGAATGACTTCCAATGGATAACGCATGCGGTTTTCGTGTGAGCCACCATATTCATCCGTTCGATGGTTCCAAAACGGTGTCATAAATGCATCCAGGTAATGTCCATGAATCATCAAGTCAATGCCATCCATGCCAGCAGCAACACAACGTTGCGCAGCAGAGACATAGTCAGACTTGATTCGATCCATATCCCAAATTTCAGCTTCTTTAGTAAAGGAGCGATGTGCACTTTCTCGCACCGCGCTGGCGGAGATTGTTGGTAGCCATTCCCCGGCGTAACTGCTACTTCGGTGACCCAGGTGCGTCAATTGGATCATTACCGCTGCGCCAAGATCATGAACTTCATCTGTAAGCAAGCGCATCCAATGCACAGACTCATCTTTCCAAAGTTGCAAATTTCCAAAGGCTGGAGCACTTTCGCGACTAACGATCGAACTGCCACCGATCATCGTTAGACCAACGCCGCCTTTGGCTTTAGCCACGTGATATGCGCGGTACCGATCTTTGGGCAAACCATCTTCACCATAAGAAGGTTCATGAGATGTGCTAACAATGCGATTACGAAGTGTCAGATTCTTGATCGTAAACGGCGTTAGCAGCGGATCTGTCAATTTAACTCCAAGGTTTAGTTAAAAAAAGACTACAAGTATCGGGCAACTTGTGTGACTAATCAAAGTGATACTAGTTATCCCAACAGGAGGCACGAACTGCCTGCCTTGGTGACTTCTGGATATAACGGATGTAACCTAAAAACATGAGTAACAAAAGAGCAAACAAAATATTAGGGGTCGTTGTTGCTGGTATTTCCATGGTGGCCTTGATTTTGGTCTTGGCTCTCAAGGCACCAACGCCACAACTGGATTCCAATTCACCCGAAGGAACTGTCCAACGATATTTGCAAGCAATCACTGATCGTGACTTTGATACAGCGCTCACATACTTAGCAACTGACTCCAAGTGTAAAATTGAAGATTTTGATCGGGCATACATTCAGGAATCAGTTCGAATTGGACTAGCGGAAACAACAGAAACGCAAACGAGGGCCACAGTCAAAGTAACTGTCGAATCATCAAATGGGGATCCATTTGGGGGAAACTTTACTCAAAATCAGGCATTTCGATTAGTAAGTTCTGATGCAGATTGGAAAATTACTGGCATACCGTGGCCAACTTATGAATGTGGTGGAGTGTATAAATAATGTCAATCCTGCTGTCTCTGGTTCTGCTGGTCATTTTCGTTTTGAGCATTGTTTTAACTCTGCGCAAAATTACTTCTAAGTCACAAAGTCCAACTTCAACTGCGCAACCAGTTCGACTCTTTTTTCAATACGGCTTAAGTTTTGGACTCTTCATTATTGTCACCGTTGGAGTAGCTGGTCTATTAAGCAGAGCTCTTGATACCTCAAGTATTGTCACGGCAGATCAAAGCTCACTAGCGAGTAGCCTTTCCTTCGTAATTGTTGGTGGACCACTACTTGTGGGAATCATAATTTGGCTTAAAAAGTCAATTGCTGCAAATCCAGCAGATGGACACGGTTTTATTCCCACCTTCTTTGCAACGTTAGCTAGCGTGATTTCACTATTAGTTTTCCTAGCATCGGGTGTTGCAGCGCTGCGAAATTTAGTAAACAGCGATCCCATCTCTGGGTCTACTCTTGCCAGGGCAATCATTTGGGGCATTGCGTTGGTAGTAGTGCTTAAACTGGCTAACACAGTAATTCCAAAGAGCGATTTCCGCATCCAGTACTTCATCGGGTCACTCATAACCGGCGTTGCTGCTGTAATTGGATTAGTAAAAATACTCACTGGTTTATTTGTTTTGGTCTTGGCACAACCAGGTTTGCTAGGAACCTCAAGTCCCGCGCTAGTTGACACGCAGAACAATGCACTGCATGGGTTTGCAATTCTGGTTTTATCTGCGGCGCTTTGGTTTTATTACTGGGTTAAGAATGCGAACACTAAAACCAATGACACCCTATGGCTCTCCTACGTATTAATTGCCGGAGTCGGCGGATCATTGGTGCTGGCACTGACGTCGTTAATCGTGAGCATCTATCGAGTTCTAGTTTGGTTTGTCGGCGATCCAAGTTCCGACGTGTTGTCCATTTACTTTGCGCGCCTACCCGGATCAATTGCAGCAGCAATAGTCGGCGCGCTTGCCTGGTGGTACCACAAGTCTTTATTGCCAGATAAAACGCAGCGCACCGAAATCCAGCGAAGCTATGAGTACTTGGTATCAGCCATCAGCTTGATTGCCAGCACGATCGGACTTTCAATTGTGCTTGTTGCAATTATTGAAAGCTTTTCTAAAGTATTGATTGCAGGTGATAGCGCAATCAACACCCTTATACGCGCGATCACCGTAATGCTCGTCAGTGGTCCAGTCTGGTGGAAGTTTTGGAATCAGATTCAGGACTCTGCGGCGCAATCTCCAGAAAAAGAAGTTAGTTCCCCAGTGCGGCGAATTTACTTGCTCCTACTGTTTGGAGTCGGTGGCGTAACTTCGATAATTTCCTTGATCACAATAGTTTTTCTAATCTTTGAAGCATTGCTTGGAGCTGGCCTAGGGGTAGCAACTTTAAACGAAGTGCGATTCGCTCTTGGAATATTAATCAGCACTGGAATTGTCGCTGCCTATCACTGGGCGATTTATCGACAAGATAAACAAGTTGATGTTGCATCTGCTCTGATTATTAAATCTATATTGCTTGTTGGTCCTAAAGATGATGAATTCGTACGATCACTAAAGGATGCAACTGGAGCTCGGGTTACGTCATGGATAAGTGCGGATACTGATTTGTTATCGTGGCCAATTGAACAAGTGATTGCACAAGTAAAGCAATCAGAGAACTCACAGATATTAGTTTTGCTGGAATCAACTGGAGTTAGAGTGATTCCAGTTGATTACTAAGCACTAGCCAACTTTTATTGTTTCGCCATTCTGGTTGCCATTAACCGTGTCTGCGTAAGCTTGGCCAACCGCCGCAAGTGTTACTTGCTCAAAACCAGGGAAGTAATCGTGGTAACCAGTGGCTTCGACCAAGACGCTTGGGCTAACTGCATTAATTCGAATTCCACGTGGAAGTTCTAGCGCGGCAGCTAAAACAAAAGCTTCAAGTGCGCCGTTAGCAACAGAAGCAACAACACCGGTTGGAATTGCAGCTCTGGCGAGAATTCCGGTAGTAAGCGTAAATGACCCA
Organism: Candidatus Nanopelagicales bacterium; assembly: GCA_041687715.1. Lineage (GTDB taxonomy): Bacteria > Actinomycetota > Actinomycetes > S36-B12 > UBA5976 > UBA5976. The sequence continues at coordinate 28,565 of JBDNJO010000092.1, read as the reverse complement.
CCATCATTCATGAAGTCAATACCCTGCCGAACTAATTCAATTTGACCTAAAACTTTGTCATCAATCCCAGATTTGAAATCCTCAAGGGTTAATTCAGTGATGGATTTAAATGGAACTTTTCCGGTTGCGCATATGACAGCATCAACTTTGCCAACTCTTTGATACAGCGCAGCAATGGATTTTGGATCTCTTAAGTCCACTGCGATCTCACCACTTCGAGATGCTGTGATAATTTCATTTCCTTGTGACAGGGCGGATACTGCGCCTCCACCAAGTAGCCCATTTGCACCAACGATAAGAATTTTCATTCGCGTCCCTTGATTTAGTTTGCTTGCTGAGCCTACTGCACGGCTGTGGACAAAAAAAGAGCTATTGTGATGCATCCACTTAGGTTTATGACATGTCTGCATTTCTGCCACTCGTGATTTTGGTTTGTTACGGATCGTGGCTTTCGGTCATAGACATTCGCTCACATCGACTACCAAATAAATTAGTGGTCACAATGACTGTGCTTTTAATCTTGGTGCAACTCGCTCTTGCCATTACATATTCACAACTTAATCGACTTTCACTTGCACTGTTGACGGCGCTTGCCACCACCTTGGCCTACTTATTCCTCTATGCAGCAAGTCGTGGCTCCATGGGAATGGGAGATGTAAAGTTTGCGTTTCCACTCGGCTTAGTAATTGGTTGGTACAGCCCTAAGCAGTGGCTAATGGCAATGTTTTTAACGTTTGCTCTGGCAGGAGTTGTAGCTCTAATTGGAATAGCGATACGAAGAACGACTTGGAAATCACAGCTAGCACTTGGTCCATACATGTTCCTTGCCACAGTTATTGTTTGCGCGATTCCAAACTAGTCACGTCTCCTTGGTAAATCTGGGAAGATGTCTGAGGCCCTAGATTGATTGGAGGGAAATGAATCGAAGTTGTGACGCGGTCGTAATTGGCGCCGGCGTGATTGGATCCTCAGTTGCTTACGAACTTGCGCGCAAGGGATTAACCGTAATTGTCGTTGATAAAGCTGCTGCTCCAGGTCTTGGTTCAACTAGTTCATCAAGCGCGGTAATTAGATTTAACTATTCAAGTTACGACGCCGTTGCTTTAGCTTGGGAAGCATTCCACTGCTGGAAAAACTGGCGTACTCATTTAGGCGCATCGGAGAATGAAGTAATTGCTGAAGTTCGCAACATTGGTGTCTTGATGATGAAAGTGCCTGTCATTTCTATTCCTCGTACGCAGGAGCTGTTTACTGCAGTTGGAATTGCCCATGAAGTAGTAGGAGCAAAGCGAATGCAAGAAATAGTTCCAGGTATTGATACCGGAAGTTATTGGCCACCTAAACAAATTCAAGAAGATGCTTTCTGGGATGAAGCCACTGAATCTATTGAAGCCATGTATACCCCTGAAGGCGGCTACATTAATGATCCGCTTCTTGCTACGGTTAATTTAGCAAATGCTGCCATGCGCCTAGGTGTTGAATTCAAATTTAAGAAACAAGTAGTTGAGATTCTAAAATCTGACGGTCGAGTATGTGGTGTTGAATTAAGTGATGGTGAACAGATTGAATCACCAGTTGTAGTAAATGTCGCTGGACCTTGGGCGAGTGCACTTAATGAATTAGCTGGCGTTGGTTCTGACTTCACGGTTTCGGTTCGTCCGATGCGCCAAGAAGTTCATCATGTTTCAGCGCCAACACAATTTGATAACAACCCGATAATTGGTGATTTAGATCTGGGTGTTTACATTCGTCCAGAATCTGGCCACGCCTTCTTAGTTGGTGGCACAGAACCCGAATGCGATGAGTATCAGTGGGTAACTAATCCAGATGATGTGAATATGGCGCGAACCCAAGAATTGTTCGACGCCCAAGTAACTCGTGCTGCGCGGCGGTTACCAGATTTAAAAGTGCCATCAAGTGCTAGCGGTGTCGTTGGCGTTTACGATGTGTCATCCGATTGGACTCCAATTTATGACAAAAGTGAATTACCAGGATATTTTATGGCAATTGGTAGCAGTGGTAATCAATTTAAGAATGCTCCAACAGCTGGTCGCCTAATGGCACAGTTGATTACTGAAGTGCAAGCAGGCAAGGATCATGATTTAGATCCAGTTATTTATCGAACGCAGCACACAAATCAAGAAATAAATCTGGGAACTTTTTCGCGCAAACGTACCTTGAATGAAAATTCATCCGGCACCGTTATGGGCTAACTATTTAATGCTGGGATAGCACCCATCGAAATTACCGCTAGTCCAAGTTTTGTGAGCGCAACCGTTGCTTGACCCATCGTGCTTTGCTCGCCAGCAGCAGCGCCAAGTTGCTTGCCACTTAGATTGCGATGATGAATTGATTCCATGATGACTGCGAGCTTGAAGCAAGCAAGTGCTATGCACTCATCAAGGTGAGAAATGTCGTAACCAGTTTGGGATACATATCGCTGGACGACTTGCTCTCGGGTCCAAAAGCCCGGGCCACTCGTTACTTCCTGTGCCACTGGAATTTGGTTGCGTAATGTGTCACCTGCCTGGCTCCAGTAGACAAGTGAGATTGCCAAATCAGAGATAGGATCACCAAGAGTTGACATCTCCCAATCCAGAACCGCAATGATCTCGCTGGTTTTAGGATCCAAAATTACGTTATCTATTCGATAATCACCGTGCACAATTGCGGATGGCAAGGTTGTTGGAACTTTTGGAATCGCAACCTCAAGCCAAGCCTGAAGTTTTTCAATTTCTGGTAACTCACGAGTTTTAGTTAGTTGCCATTGCTCACCCCAGCGCTTTACTTGTCGTTGCAAGTAACCCTGTGGTCGACCTAATTGATCCAGACCTGCTGCTATTGGATCAACGGAATGAAGTTGTGCCAAGGTATCAACTAAGTTTTGTGAGATTTCACTTGCTTGGGCTTCGCTTAATGTCATTGCAGTTTCGGCAGATTCGATAACTCGACCAGCCACGAAATCCATAAGCATAAATTTGGAACCAATTACATCTTCATCGGCGCAGAAACCCTGCGCCTTAGGGGTCGGAAACGAAACCGAATTCAATCCAGATAAAACACGGAACTCACGCTCCATGTCATGCGCTGAAGGCATGATGTGGCCAAGCGGTGGTCGGCGTAACACCCAACTTGAGCCACTTGCATCCGTTAACTTGTAGGAAATGTTTGAACGCCCTCCAGCTAACAAAGTTGGTTGCAAGGCAGCGCTGCTATCTACTCCAGAAATGTTCAAAGACATCCACTGCAAAAGTGGCTCAAGTTTTAAGCCAGCAGGATCAGTGGGACTCACGCCCAGTCCCCAGGCAACTTGCCAGCCTGTGAGTGACGTACTGAACGTCGCGAAATTGACCAGCGATGAACTTCAGATGGACCGTCATAAATGCGAAATGGTCGGATGTCGCGGAAAATATGCGCAATTGGAAGTTCACTGGAAGTTCCCTTAGCACCGCATAGTTGCATGGAACGATCAACAATTCGAAAGGTTGCTTCCGCAACGAAAGTTTTTGCAATCGAAGTCTCCGCGCGCGCTGGTAAACCTTGGTCAAGTACCCAAGCAGCCCGATGAATCAATGCACGGCTTGCTGCGATATCAATTTCGTTATCTGCAATCATCTGTTGTGCCATACCAAGTGAGGCCAGTTCTGTGCCAAACATTGGGCGTGACGCAGCGTAGTCAACGGCAGCTTCGTGCGCTCGGCGAGCGGCGCCAAGCCAGCGCATGCAATGTGTCAAGCGGGCTGGACCAAGGCGAACTTGAGCATTTACGAAACCTTCATCTACTTGACCAAGAACGGCGTCATCGGGGACCTCACAGTTTGTGAAGTCCACAACACCATGGCCACCTGTGAAAGCGCTGTCCAAGGTATCGAGGCTACGAACCACTTTCATTCCAGGGTTATCAGAGTCAACTAAGAACATAGTTGCGCCAACAGAAGTTTTGGCCATGACAATCGAGAACCCAGCGCCAGCTGCGCCAGTGATAAGCCACTTATTTCCATTAATGACCCAGCCTGAGCTTGTTTTTTGCGCAGTAGTTGAAAGTAAGTTGGGGTCTGCGCCAGCACCAGGACTTGGCTCAGTCATTGCGAACGAAGACCTTAGTTCACCTTTAGCAAGTGGCGCCAGATATTTATCGCGCTGGGCTGGTGTTGCAATTTTGTTCAACAACAATATGTTGCCCTCATCTGGCGCTGCGCAGTTAAGTGCAGTTGGCCCTAGCAAACTTCGGCCACTTTCTTCCAGGATTACGGATTGGGCACAATGATTAAATCCGTGTCCACCAAATTCTTTTGGCGCAGTGGGAGCAAACACTTTTGCGGCTCGCGCTTTGTTTTGTAACGTAACTCGTAAATCTGGATTTATTCCATGTGAGTCTGGATTCAATTCTGGTTCGTGTGGAATCACTTCAGTATTTATGAAGGTGCGAACGCGCAACGCGAATTCTTTGACTTGCTGATCTTTATCAAACTCGTAACTCATTTGCGAAATCCATAACACTAGGTTTCTTTCCCTCAATCTTATCTTCAGTTATGCTTAAACAAATTACTACTGGCCAGTTAGGTTGCGTCAAATGATAGATTCCGCTCCAAAAGGGTCATTAACTTTGGAAACGTTAACACGATTGCGCGATGAAATTATTCAGGGAAAAATTCGTCCCAACGAAAGACTGATTGCTGCAGATCTTGCTGAGCGATTAAGTACCTCGCGTACTCCAATTCGAGAAGCACTCCAACTACTTGAAGCCGAACAGCTTGTGATTGCAGCAAAGCGTGGATATGTTGTTCGCGAACATACTAAAGATGAAATTGTTGAGATTTATGAAGTGCGCGCTGCCCTTGAGGGAATGGCGGCTAGGTTAGCCGCGCAGAAAGCAGGCACGAGCGCTTATAAAGAGATTGAAGCAATTGGGGCGCATAAAGACTCATTGATTACGTCTAATGATCGCAAACTTATTGTTGATTTGAATAATGAATTTCACGCAGCTATTTTTGCTGCGTGTGGAAATTCTAGACTTGATCGAATAAATCGAAGCAATAGTCAACATTTCTTTAATTACCGAATTGCTGAGTTGTACACCAAAGAAGAAACGAAGATTTCTATTAAGGGTCACGCATTAATTCTGAAAGCAATTAAAAATCATGATGCAGATCAAGCAGATATGGCTGCGCAAGAACACGTACTCGAAGCATTAAAAGTTACGTTATTGAAGTTGCGTTAGTAAGCGACTCAAGTATTTCCGTTTATAGTTATGCCGCCATCAACCACGATGGTTTGACCCGTTATGTAACTTGAGTCGGATGACATTAAGAATTTAACAACTTTTGCAATTTCATTTGGTTCAGCTAAACGTTGTTGTGGAATTCGCGCCGTTAAAGCAGCCTCGGAAAGTCTGCCATCCTTAATGCCACCGGCCACCATTTCAGTACGAGTCCAACCAGGGGCAACTGCATTGACGCGGATATCTCGGTCAGCCCACTCCAGCCCAAGAGTTCGAGTTAATCCTTCAAGTCCAGCTTTTGCCGCGGTGTAACCTGCGCGACCAGCGATACCAACGCTGCCAGCTATCGAACCAACGTTCACGATGGTGGCGCCAGGAGATTTAACTAAGTCAGAAAACGCTGCCTGGCTACATTTAAAAACGCCACTGAGGTCAGTGTCGATTACGGTATTCCAGTCTGACTCGCTTAATACTTCAGATTCATCGCGAATAATTACGCCAGCGCAGTTAATCAAGGAATCTATCGAATCAAACTCACTGCGAACCTCGGCAAAAACCGCATCAATTGAAGCGCGATCTCGCACATCCATAACTTTGCCAACAGCTTTTCCACGGCTAGACCCTAGACCAGCAACAGCGATTTTAATGGCCGCTGCGTCACGACCAGTTATGACAACATTCCAACCGTCATTAATTAGTTCGTGGCTAATCGCTAAGCCAATACCTTTAGCACCGCCAGTAATCAGCGCAGTTTTCACTATTAGCTACTTGCGGTAACTGCGAACAACAAATGGATCCATTGCGATCTCTGGGGTCCGACCAGCAATGATGTCTACCAGCGCAGCACTTGAGCCACTAGCCATTGTCCAACCCATGTGCCCATGACCAGTGTTGTAGTAAAGGTTTTGATGCTTCTTGCCTTTGCCAATAATTGGTGGACCATCTGGCGTCATTGGTCGTAGTCCAGCAGTCATTCGACCACCATCCCAATCGGCAGCATCTGGCCACAGCTCTTTAGCTGTTGAACGAATTGCCGAAAAATCTTCTGGCTTATGCGAAACATCAAACCCAGAAAATTGCGCAGTAGAGGACATACGCAATTGATTACCCATTGGCGACCAGGCAACCAATGTCTTTTCATCCACGCCGCCAAGTTCTGGCGCAACTGATTTGTCTTTGAGATCGAAAGTCATTGAGAAACCTTTGGCTGGATAGACCGGAAGATCTTGCCCAACAGTGCGCGATAAGAATGGACTCCAAGCTCCCATCGCAAGCACATAGTTATCAGCTGAAAGTATTCCTTGGTCCGTTTGTAGACCAACAATGCGATCACCGTCAGCAACAAAAGATTTTGCAGTAACACCAAGTTTGAACTCGACACCTTTACTAATAAGTAGGTCCGTTAATTTCTGGGTGAATAACTCTGAGTTTCCACTGCCATCATTTGGGGCATGAATTGCGCCAGCTAATTCAACTTTCGAATTTCCAAAAGCTGGGTCAACAGCTGCAAGACCTTTCATGTCTAGCTGCTCAAGTTTTTGACCATTGTCAGTTAATAATTTCATCTTGACCATGCCAAGTTCAAGTTCGGCGGCGTCACGGTAGAGATAGAGCAGACCCTTGTCGACACCTTGGTAGTCAATGCCTTCAGCGAGCGCGATCTCATCTAATTTGGTTTGGCTGTAGTCACACAAGTGCATTTTGGCCAAAGTATTAATTGCTGCGCGCTGGGAAGTGCACTCTCGCATGAACTGTAGTCCCCACCATAAAAAGCGAGGATTCAAAGTTGGTTTAACCCGAATGGAAGTCTTTTCTCCAAATAATGATTTCAACAACATCTTTGGCGCTGCTGGTGATGCCCACGCAAAACAATGTCCGGGCGCAATCAATCCAGCGTTAACTGAAGTCGCTTGCGAACCAACGGCATTGGCCTTGTCAACAACCACAACTTCATGACCTTCTTTATAAAGGTAATAAGCAGTAGAAACACCAACTACGCCGCCACCAACAACGATTGTCTTCACATTTACTCCTAGGTTTTCTACTTGAATCTATGGCCGATTAACTGTTATGGCAAGGCTGCAATTGCGGTAACTTCAACGACTAGACCTTCAATAAGTAACCCACAAACCACTGTTGCGCGAGCTGGCCGGTGATCCGTGAAGACTTCAGCCCAAGCCCGGTTGTACTCCGGCAAATGAGCCAAGTCTGTTATGTAAACGGAGGTGGATGCGATGTCATTTAAAGTCGCACCCTTTTCAGCAAGAATTACTCTGATTCGCGCCAAAATATGTTTTGTCTGCTCGTACGGATCATTTGGAGCAACTACGTTTGCCTCTGGATCCAGCGAGACCTGTCCTGCGACAAAAATAAATCCATTCGCCACTGCTGCATTTGAGTAAGGCATGATTGCTGGACCAAGTGAACTTGGATTGAATGTTTGGACGTTGCTCATAGTTTCCCTTTTTGTTTGCTAGTTAGATCTAAACGATTCCGCTGTAGCTTCTTGGAACAGTTGCGTTGTATACATAGTTAATAAAGTTTGCCCAATCAAAGACTGGTAAGCCAGTGGCTTCTTCAATTGCCTTACTATACGGAGGCAAGTCGCTGCACTCCAACATAAATGCGCGAATGGCAGGATCCCGCTTTATTGCATCTTTGGCAGCCTGCACCGCTTCCATACGCATCTTGTCTTCATCAAGAGTTCCGAGTTCTTTCAAAATCACATCATTAAAATGACTGTAAGTTTCCATACCTTGAATTGTTAATCGTGATGAGTCAGTTATTCCGGCGCTTGCTAGCAAGCCATCGGTAAGTGATGCCGAGTTAGCAGTCAAGATTGCAATGTGATGTTGGCTTCCCAACATATTCAACAACATTGGTATCTGGACCAAGCTAGTTAAGAAAACCGGAATGTTTACTTGGCTTGCAACATATTCTTGGAAAGCTGCCATAAAGCCACAGTTTCCGGTAATTGCTCGCACACCTTCTGCTTCTAGTTTCTTTGCAGCAGCAGCCATTATTTGTGCATAACTTTCGCCATTGCCGCGCAACACCTCTGCGCCGGAAACACCCTTTACGGATTCATAGCGAACAGGAAAGGGGAAGGTTCCTGCGTTATTCAAATCACCCGGGATAAACGGTATGTGCCATTCCGCGCACAACATGCCAATCGCATAGCCGTAAGCAACTTGCCCCGCTCGAGCTTGGTAATTCATTGTGCCCCAATACCGTATTTTTTGCATGCACTATTGCATGCACTAAACATTCTTTGCCAAAAAAGTCACTAAGTCAAGGCTTTTACGACTTGCCAACGCTAGTTGGGGCGTGGAATAGTGCAGACATGAGCATCTCTCGCTTTCTGCCAGACTTTGCACCGATAGCGCCCTTTAGCCGTTTAAGTGAATCTGGAATTTTGGATTCTGGCTCAGCGCCGATGTCTGATGCTGCAGTACTTGAGGCGCTTCGGTACATGGTGTTAACACGAGTTTTTGACGATAAAGCAACGAGCCTGCAACGCCAGGGACGGTTTGGAACTTTCTCTTCAGTTCGAGGTCAGGAAGCATCCGTAGTTGGCGCTGCAACTGCGCTTGATCCGAAGAAGGACTGGATAGTTCCGCAATATCGCGAATTTCCGGCATTGATTCGTCATGGTTATCCAATGGAAAACTTTGCCCTTTATTTCATGGGCAATCCCAAAGGTGGAACTATTCCACCGGATGTAAATATGCTGCCAATGCAAATTTCCCTTGCGGCGCAAATACCTCAAGCAACTGGACTGGCTTGGGGATTAAAGATGCAAGGCAGTGACGGTGTAGTTATTACCTTCTTTGGCGATGGCGCATCGTCAGAGGGAGACTTCCACGAAAGTTTAAATCTTGCAGGAATCACTAAAGCGCCAGTTATTTTCTTTTTACAAAACAATGGTTGGGCAATCTCAACGCCCCGTGAATCACAAACAGCTGCACGTTCATTTGCAGAGCGGGCAATTGGTTACGGTGTTGAAGGCGTAATTGTCGATGGCAATGATTTACTCGCTGTCCACGAAGTCACAACTCGCGCCGTTGCCAAAGCTCGCGCCGGTGAAGGACCAACATTAATTGAATCTGTTACATATCGAACTGGTGCACACAACACAGCAGATGATCCCTCGAGGTACATTGATCAACAAGAACTTGAGAAGTGGCAACAAAAAGATCCAGTTCTTCGAATAGAAAATTATTTACGTAGCAAAGGTATTTGGAACGAGCAACTTGCCAAGGAGATGCACGACAGCTGCGCTGAGCAAGTTGACGTTGCGATGAACATCGCGCGCAACACACCGCTAGCAACAAGTGATGCAATATTCGATCATGTTTATGCTGAACCACCGCAACGTATGTTGGATCAACAAGCTGACTGGGCCAAGCGCAATGGAGGCGCAGTATGAGCGAAAAAACGATGATCGAAGCAATCCGCGAATGTCTAACGCAAGAAATGCAAGTAGATAATCGAGTAGTTGTAATTGGTGAAGATGTTGGCGTTCTCGGTGGCGTTTTTCGCGCGACTGATGGACTACAAGCCAAGTTTGGCAAAGAGCGTGTGGTTGACATGCCACTTGCCGAAGGCGTGATCGTTGGATCTGGAATTGGTTTAGCTATCAGTGGACTGCGTCCCGTTATTGAATTACAGTTTCTTGGTTTTGGTCATCAAGCGTTTCATCAAATTGGTCAGCAAGTTGCGCGCCTGCGTTATCGCTCACAAGGTAGACATTCACTTCCACTAGTTATCCGCTCACCATTTGGTGGCGGTGTACGTACCCCGGAACTTCACTCCGATGCATTTGAAGCCTTTTACACTCACACCCCAGGCTTGAAAGTCGTTTCTCCGGCAACTGCCTACGATGCAAAGGGACTGCTTGCCGAAGCAATGGCAAGTGATGACCCAGTGTTGTTTTTAGAACCACTCAAGGGTTACCGGTTAACTAAAGACGAAGTTCCAGATGAACGATACCGAGTACCTCTTGGAAAATTGCGGGTAGCACAAGTTGGCACGGACGTAACTTTGATTGCCTGGTCAGCAGCAGTTAATGTTGCGCAGCGCGCCGCAGATGAATTGGCTGCACAAGGAATCAGTGTGGAAGTGCTGGATTTGCGCTCCCTTAATCCACTAGACATTCCAGGGATTAAAGAATCAGTTAGCAAAACTGGTCGGGTTGCGATCTTGCAGGAAGCTCCATTAACTGGGGGATTTGGCAGTGAACTAGTTGCAACTATTCAGCAAGAATGTTTCTACGATTTGCAATGTCCAATGATCAGAATTTCCGCACCAGATACGCCCTATCCGCTCGGTGGTGTCGAAGACCTTTACATTCCAGATGTAGATCGCATAGTTGCGGAAGTGGGCGCATTAGCCAGGACCAGCGCATGAGCCAAATCGTTGATTACAAACTTGCTGATGTTGGCGAAGGAATCGCTGAAGCTGAGGTAATTGAATGGCTGGTAGCAGTTGGGGATTCAGTCAGTGAAGATCAACCAGTAATTGTTATCGAAACAGACAAGTCTCAAATTGAAATACCTGCTCCAGTATCTGGAAAAGTTCTTGAGTTATGCGTCGTTGCGGGCGATGTGCTTGCTGTGGGAGCAAGTCTGATGAAAATAGAAGCGAGTGGGGAAATCACTAATGACATCAGCTCGCACGTTTCGCATTCAACTCCCTCTCTAAGTTCCGCAACAGCAACCGAGCATTCAGTTGCCGATTCCAGTCCTGGAGTGCGTGCGACGGACATTCGCCCACTTGCTAGTCCAAGCACAAGGCGACTAGCGGCCACCCTTGGCGTATCACTTGAAAATGTTTTAGGTTCTGGGCCAAATGGCCAAATTACTGCCGATGACGTGCAAGCCGCAGTTACAAGCAAAGTAGACATCCAATCTGCATCACAAAAAGTTGCGCCAACCACGGTCGAACCAGGTGTAACGGTAATCCCACTTCGTGGCTTACGTAGGCAAATTGCTGCAAGCATGTCAGAAGCGCTAACGATTCCACACATTTTGGAATTTAAGGAAATTGATGCCACAGCGTTACTTGCTTTGCGTAGCGACTTATCAAAAGACTTTGAAGCACTAGGCCAAAAACTTTCGGTGACGCCATTTCTAATGCGAGCCTGTGTACTTGCGCTTGCAAAGCATAAAACTTTTAATGCTCGCTTTGATTCTCAAGTGGCGGAAATTGCGCAATTCGAGAATGTGAACTTGGGATTTGCAACGGCTACTGATGATGGCTTAATCGTTCCAGTAATCCAAAATGCACAGAAATTTTCAATTAAGGAACTTTCGCAAGAAACAGACAATCTAGCTGCGCTAGCTAAATCACGAAAAGCTTCAGTAGATCAACTTAGTGGCGGCACATTCACCCTTACTAACTTTGGTTCGTTTGGTACCTGGCTTGGGACACCAATTATTCATGCACCAGAAGTTGCAATTGCTGGCTTTGGTCGCATCACCGAGAAAGTTTTGGCTGTTGATGGAATACCAACAGTGCGGATGGTTTTACCGATAGTGGTTGCCGCTGATCACCGAGTCAACGATGGCGCACACCTCGGCGCATTTGTTTCTGAAATTGCTGACTTATTATTGCGCCCACTCTCACTTCTAGAAAATAAGTAGGCAGTTATGGTTGTTGGAGAAATGCCGTCATCCGTTGACTTACTAGTTATCGGTGGTGGACCAGGTGGGTATGTTGCTGCAATTGCTGCCGCGCAATTAGGGCGCAGCGTTGTTTTAGTTGATAGCAATGGTGAAACTGGGTTAGGTGGCGTGTGTGTAAATGTTGGTTGCATCCCTTCGAAAGCATTAATTGAACTCGCGCATGCAACCCACAGCATCGAAAATTGGGCACAGCGTGGCATGAAAATTTCTGGGCAGCCAAGTGTTGATATGAAAGATTTTCAAACTTGGAAAACTGAAGTCGTATCTGGACTTAATGGCGGCGTTCGGCAATTGCTTAAAACCGCAGGCGTTGAAGTGCGTCAAGGCTTCTTTAGATTTACGCGCAAGGATCAAGGTGTTCTAGAGTTTGGCGAGGCACCGCCAACTCACATTCAATTCAACAACTGCATCATTGCAACAGGTTCACGTCCCACAATGATTGCAGAGTTGCCACATGATGGTAAAAGAATAATAGATTCTTCTGATGTTTTAAATCTTGATGTGTTACCAAAAACGATCGCGATAGTTGGTGCGGGCTACATTGGCGTGGAACTTGGTACTGCTCTTGCGCAACTTGGTTCAAAAGTTTTCATGATCGAGGCAGGAGAGCGAATCCTGCCAGCGTTGCCAGCAACATTAGTTGCGCCCGTTGCTCGCAGGCTCACCGAAATTGGTGTTGAAGTTCGTACGAAAACAACCGTTGTTTCAGATGATGGCAGAGAGTTGACGGTTACAACTGCCGGTGTGACGTCGCAGATCGAAGTGGATTACGTTGTTGTGGCAATTGGACGTACCCCAAATACCGATGACCTAGGTTTGGAAGTACTAGGTGTTAAACCAAATGCTCGTGGAATTCTTGAAGTTGGCGCAGATCTTTTAGTGACTCCAAAAATTGCAGCGATTGGAGATATCACACCAGGACCCGCGCTGGCACATAAGGCAAGCGCTGAAGCCCACATTGCAGCAGAAGTTTTAAGTGGACATGCAGCGCGCTTTGATCCAACCGCGATCCCAGCCGTGATTTTTAGCGATCCAGAAATTGCAATGACAGGACTTACGCACGATGAGGCAACTGCAGCGGGTTACTCTGCGCAAGTTGCTATGTTCCCGATGGCAGCATCGGGTCGCGCATTCACCCTCGGTGATAAGGCCGGATTTGTGCAATTAGTTCACACCGCAGATGGCGTGGTTCTTGGCGCTCAAATTGTCGGGCCACGCGCCTCGGAATTCATTGCCGAAGTCACTTTAGCTATTGAAATGGGAGCGAGTTTGCAGGATTTAGCAGACACAATTCATCCGCATCCTTCAATGAGCGAAACTCTGCCAGAAGCCGCTCGTGTGGGCATGGGTTTTCCCATTCACGTTTCACCAAAACGCCAACGCAATAACTCAGAAGGGAAGTAACGTATAGCCATGCGTATTACCGAGGCCGATAAGAAGTTCCTTAAAGCTGACATTGAGGTACTTAAGGCCCCAGAACTAGATTCCCCGCCAGCACAGCGATTGCCTGAAGTAATCGAAACTGTTTCCAAAATGCTTCTTGAGATAGAAAAAAATGGCATTGATGCAGTTCGCAAGTATTCCCGCGATCTTGATAAGTGGGATAAAGATTTTGAACTAAGCGCGGCTGACCTCGCGAAGACTGGCGACAAACTTTCGCCAGAACTTCGCAAGGCACTAGAGATTGGTTCTGAGCGCACCAAGATGTTTGCTAAGGAAACCCGCAAACATTTAGTTGACTTTGAACTAGAGACAACACCAGGTGTTGTGCTGGGACAAAAGTACATTCCGATTGAACGAGTTGGCGCTTACTTACCTGCCGGCAACTTCCCAATTCTTTCCTCAGCGTTCATGACCGTTGGGGTATCAAAAGTTGCTGGCGTACCAATGACAATGGCGTGCACACCTCCGATGTCAGAATCAGGTGGCAACGATGCCGTTCTATATTCGGCATATCTTTCTGGTGTCGATCGCACCTTCATCTTGGGTGGTGTTCAAGCATTAGCAGCAATGACGTTTGGACTACTTGGCGAAAAGCCAGTGGACATTCTTGTTGGTGCCGGAAATGCCTATGTTGCCGAAGCAAAGCGTCAATTGTTTGGTCGCGTTGGTATTGACTTACTTGCTGGCCCTTCCGAAGTCGCGGTAATTGCTGATGACACTGCTGATGCTCGGATGGTTGCCTGCGATCTACTCGGTCAAGCTGAACACGGCATGCAATCGCCAGCTTCACTTGTAACTACCTCGCGCGAATTAGGAATGGCAGTTATCCAAGAAGTGAAGCGTCAACTCGCCGAACTTTCCACGGAATACATCGCTGGTCCAGCATGGCGCGACTATGGCACGGTCTATTTAGTTAAGACTCCAGATGATGCCATTGAAGTTATGGATACCTTGGCACCTGAGCACTTGGAAATCTTGACTGGCGACAATGACTATTACTTAAAGCATTTGAAAAACTATGGCTCACTCTTTATTGGTGAATGGTCCACAGTTTCCTACGCGGACAAGGGCACAACTGGAACTAACCACGTACTACCAACTGGTGGTGGAGCTAAGTACACCTCGGGCTTGTCAGTGGGTCGTTTCTTGAAGCCAGTCACTTACCAAACCTCAACGCGGGAATCAACAATGCAAGTTGCCCCACATAACTCAGCGATCGCTGGTTTCGAAGGAATGTCAGCGCACAAAGCAACTGCAGATCTACGAATCGAAATGCTAGAAGCTAGTAAGTAATAAAACTAAAAACTAAAGCCCGCCCTCGGATTCGAGAGCGGGCTTTAGTTTTGGAAACTATAAATCGATTCGAGTACCAATGGTTATTACTCGGCCATAAGGCAGTCCGTAATACTGAGTTGGCGAAACTGCATTACGATGCAAAATCTCAAACAGTGTTTCAGTTCGGTTACCTAAGTTACCTGCTTCAGAAGCTAGGAAGTGACGTTCTGATAAATAGTAAGTTGCCTTTTCCTCGACACCGCTACTGAGCACTTCACGTTGCAGCACCTCTGGAATAACAATTGTTTCCATGTAACCAGAATGAATTGTCACAAGGCATAGGCGATCTGTTACATGATCCACAAGTACTTGCTTGTTACTTATTGGCTGAGTGTCTGATTTCACTGTCACAACGATCACAGTTTCAGGCAACGAATGCATGATTGTCACGTGTGAGATTAACGCTGATGGAACTATTTCTGCCGGCGATGCCAAGAAAATACCTACGCCTGGAACGAGCGCAATCTCACCAGATTCACAACCAGCATAAATATCTTGCCAAGTTCTACTTGAGTCGCGCATCTTTCGATTAAGTGCCCGATTACCAGCTCGCCAGATAAGCATTATGGATAGGATTATGGCAGCTAATACAACTGGTACCCAGCCACCGTCAAAGAATCTACTTGCAGTTCCAATCAAGAAGGCGATGTCCAAAGTTAAGAAAATTCCACCCAACGGAACAATTTTCCAAAGTGGCCATTTCCAAATTTGTCTAGCAACAACAATGAAAGCAATTGTGGTGACTGACATAGTGCCAGCGATCGCAAGTACATACGCACTGGCCAAAGCCGAAGATGATTTAAATGCAATGACTAACGAAATACTTGTGAAGCCCACCAACCAGTTCGCAATTGGAACATAGATCTGTCCCTCTTGATCTGCATTTGTGTGACGAATTGTGAGTCGTGGAAATAATCCCAATTGCACAGCTTGCCGAGAAAGCGAAAACACTCCTGTGATCAATGCTTGCGAGGCCACGATGGTTGCTGCCGTTGCAACAATAACCAGAACCAAAGTCATAGTTTTATTTGGTGCGAGTGCAAAAAATGGATTTGAAATAGCGGCTGGGTCGTTTATGAGTACTGCTGCCTGACCCAAGTAGCTAAGGACCAATGCTGGGCCAACGATTATTGCCCAAGCGATTCGAATTGGCCGTGCGCCAAAGTGCCCCATGTCGGTGTACAGCGCTTCAGCTCCTGTGACAACCAGAATTACCGCCGCTAATACAAAAACAGAATGTAGACCGTGATCAATAAAATATTGAACTGCATACGTTGGCGACAGTGCCTTGAGTACTTCAGGATGCTGTAGAACGCGATAGATACCAAGGGATCCAATTAAAGTAAACCAAACAAAAGTTACTGGACCGAAGATTTTGCCAATGGTATTTGTGCCACGCGACTGCACAGCAAAAAGAATTGCAAGAATGAAAACGGTTGCTGGTACTGCTACAACATCCAAATTCGGATTGAGTAGCGCCAATCCCTCAGTAGCTGACAAAACACTAATAGCTGGAGTTAGTACGCCATCTCCAAAAAGCAAACTGGTTCCGATGAGAACCAAGATTAATAGTGCAAGGTGTTTGCGAGACTTAGGCGATCGAATATGTTCTGGCATTAACGAAAGTAATGCCAGCATTCCACCCTCACCGCGGTTGTCGGCGCGCATTACAAAAGTTAAGTATTTAAGAGAGACAACGAGCATTAATGCCCAAAAAATCATGGAAGCAATTCCAAAAATTTGATCGGGTTCAGATCCTGAAATTATGAAGGTTTGCTTCATCGCGTAAATCGGGCTGGTACCAATATCGCCAAACACCACACCAGTAGCGCCAAGTACTAGTGCTGGAGTTCCAGCCTTGCTTGCATGTGAATGATCGCTGCCTGTTGCTTTTTTGCCATTTGGCTTGAACATTTAAAGTCTCTCGGTACGACGGCGCCCTGCGATGAGCACCCTATTTATCTTAGACACCTACTTGGAATGCTTTATTCACCCTGAATCTTTCGCCACTTTTAAAGTCTGGATTTTCGCTGGCCGAGTTGGACTCATCAGCAACTCAAGTTCAATTAGTCCAGAATCACCTGAAACTAGCCACTTTGCATGTGCTGGAGTATTTGAAGTCATACTTCCCACAACTCGAGTCAGATCAGTGTTGCCAGAAGTAATCGCTGCGATAGCTGCTGCGCGCTCTAATCTCGGCTGATCAAGGTCCATGTTGCTAGCAAAGCTTTGATCCGCAACTTGATCGCTCCAATTAACAATTAACTTTTCAACTACTGCCATCGCAGCTGCAGTCTCCTGCCAAACATCAGACTCAGTTACAACTTTCACTGAAACGTGATCTCTAACTATTAACGCAAGCGCCTCACTTGCAGCGAAAACCATCGGAGCGTAAGTGCGATTACCTAATGTCACAATTGCCCAACCGGATTTTGGATGCCAGCGCATGTGAGATCCAAACCCAGGATAGCCACCACTGTGGGAGACAAAGCGACCGAGAATCGAATCATCATCAACCATCAAGCCGTAACCATATGAAGTGGTTACTGACTTAATTTTGTTTGCATGATCATCATGTGACGCAGTGGTGCGAGCGTGACGTTGTGGTTCCTGCATCTCGCGCAGACTCCACCGCTGCAATGGCTGCGCTGTTGATGATTGCGAATCATTCGCCCAAGCGAGCTGGAAGCCAGCAATCCACTTGGCAAGGTCTGCAACGCTGCTCAGTAGCCCACCCATTGGACTAAACGCTCCAGGAATAGTTAATGGCTCGGGCACAAAGCCCTGCGAAAATTCTGCGTAGCCCTGCACGAATTGCACGGACGCGACACTTGATTGCTGAAATGTAGTTGAGGACATTTTGAGTGGTTTGTGAATCTCGTTAGCAACAAATTCTAAATAATCAACACCACTAACGACTGAAATAATTCTGCCAAGCAGTGCGTAACCGAGATTTGAATATTCAAATCCCATGCGAGGCGCCCGAGTGAAAGAGAGACCTTGGCTTACTAAATCGTCGAAAGTTTCAACCGCTAAACTTTCCTGCCTATCACCCCACGGATCATCAGTTGGAAACCCAGCATTCATAGTTAGCAAATCTCGAATAGTTATTAAATGACCAGAGTCTGGAATCCCAATGCTGTTGGTCCAAGGCAAGTAATTTGCAATTTCATCATCAAGGCGTAACAAACCTCGATCTCTCAGCAACAAAATCG
Source organism: Candidatus Nanopelagicales bacterium (assembly GCA_041687715.1). Taxonomy (GTDB): domain Bacteria; phylum Actinomycetota; class Actinomycetes; order S36-B12; family UBA5976; genus UBA5976. The sequence continues at coordinate 10,665 of JBDNJO010000092.1, read as the reverse complement.
CCATCGCAGTGAAACTCTTTGTCATGGAAGCGATACGGAAAACACTGTCTTGAGTAGGACATTGCGCAGACCCGATTACGGTTTCACCAAATCCATTGGCGTGCACAAGCTCGCCATCCTTGATCAAGCCATAGGCAATACCTGGAATATTCTTTTCAACTTTGTAACTGGAAAAGCGTTGGTCAAGCAAGGCAATGATCTTTGCGTAATCCATGTGCTTCAGTTTGCCACTAATTGATCCTCAGTTACGATAGTGGTAGTTAAAAAAATCCAAATTTGCTTTGCATTAAGTGATGAATCCAAAGCTGGACTTAGGGAGAAACTAAGTGGCGACAAATGCGTTACAAGAACGCTTTGGCACCAGGTTTCGTCGGATCATCACAAATACTGAAGATGGCGTGCCGCCATGGATGGACACTATTGCTGCTGGAGAAAAGCCCGGTCTCTACCTTCCACACGATGCACCTTGGGTTGTGCATGGCGACGTTGCTACTTTAATTGGTGGAATTCGCGCATTATTAATGCAAGCACTTCACCCAGGATCACTCACTGGAGTAGAACAACATTCCAGATTTGAACATGACCCCCTTGGACGCCTTGCCGGAACCACAAAGTGGTTAACAATTGCAACATTTGGATCTGCTGAAGCATTGGAAAGTGAATCAGCCCGCGTTAATCGCATGCATGATCACGTCAAAGGACAGTACGTAACTGGCGCTGGGGTTACCAAAGATTACAAAGCAGCCGATCCAGATTTACTTGCCTGGGTGCATATCGCATTTACTGATTCATTTTTAACAACACATGAACTTTATGGCCAAGATAAAATTCCTGGTGGGCCTGACGAATACGTTTCCCAGTGGTCAAAGTCAGTCGTGCCCCTTGGACTGACTAATGCCCCAATGTCACGCGCTGAATTAAAGGCTGAGATCAAGAGATACAAAGATGAAGGAATTCTTGCCACAAGTGAAACAACTAAGCGAGTTGTTGAATTTATTCGTAAACCACCGTTATCACGCACTGCGCTAATTGCTTATGACCGAATGTTTGATGGCGCAGTTGCCTCGATCCCAGCTGACTTGCAGGAAATGCTTGGGTTAAAAGGTAAGAGCTTAAGTATTGCGGGACCAATTACACGCGGCATACTGCGCGCGATGCGCCTGGCACTTGGACCGATTTCACCACTTGAAGTTGCAGCTATTGATCGACTAAAGCGAACTGGCGAACTTCCACCAGAGTTTACTTCGCCAAAAATATAAAGACTACATTCGCAAGTAAGAAGCGCCGTTAAAGTCGAGTACGGCTCCACTTGCCCATAACGAATCTTTTGAGGCTAAGAAATAAATAGCGCGTGCTAATTCATCTGGCTCGGCAACGCGACCAAATGGACTTTGATTACGAATGTCATCTCCAGTTGGACCATCAAGTAACACTGCTGCCATTTCGGTATCAACAAAGCCAGGAGCAAGTGTTGTTACGCCAATTCCTTCTGGTGCCAGCGCCTTAGCAATTGATTGACCGAAGGCAACGATTGCCGCTTTGCTGGCGCCATACGCCGGACTTACAGGCTCGCCACGGAACGCGCCGCGAGATCCGACATTTACGATTCTGGAATCACCATGGCGAGGCATGTGTTGGAGTGCGCACCAAGTTACGTTAGCTGCGCCAACCAAATTCACGCCTAAGGTGTCAGCCCAAGCTTGCTGCCAAACTTCATAAGTAGATGACTCAATTGGGTGATCGAAAAATACCCCAGCGTTGTTAATCAAAATATCAATTTGACCAAACGCCGCAGCAACTTCATCAACCATTACTTTTATTGCAGCTGCGTCGCGAAGATCACCTTGAACTGCCATGTGACCAGTTCCGGGAAGTCCAGCAAGCACTTCTTTAGCAAGATCACCGTTGGCACTGTAATGAACCGCAATACGGTCTCCCTGCTGGGCAAAATGCTTTGCGATGCTTGCGCCAATTCCGCGCGAGCCCCCGGTTACTAAAACTGTGCGTTGATTTGTCATATCGAGAGCGTACTAAATTGTGGCGGTATCAATGACGAAACGATAACGAACATCACTGGCAAGCACGCGTTCGTAAGCTTCATTGATTTCACTTGCAGCAATTACCTCGATGTCGCTTGTGATGTTGTGTTCACCACAGAAGTCCAGCATTTCTTGGGTTTCTTTAATGCTGCCTATGTTTGAACCAGACAGGCTGAGCTGGCGGTTCATTAGTGAGAACGGCGCAATCTCATACGGATTACTTGGCGCACCCACAACTACTAGTGAGCCCCATTGACGCAGAATATTAATGTAGCGATGAAGTTCAATGTCTGCTGAAACCGTATTAATCATGATGTCCATTGTGTTTGCGAGTTCCCTTAAGGCAACGCGATCACTGGTATCAACAAAGTGATGAGCTCCCATGGCCAGCGCATCTTCGCGCTTTTTGGCGCTGTGACTTAAAACAGTTACCTGAGCGCCCATGGCAACAGCAATCTTGACTGCCATGTGTCCAAGTCCACCGAGTCCCAATACGGCTACATTTTTACCTGGCCCAGCATTCCAATGACGAAGTGGGGAATAAGTTGTAATGCCTGCGCAAAGTAGCGGAGCAGCGCCAGCGCGATCAAGATTAGCTGGAACTTTTAATGCGTAGTTTGCTTTAACCACGATGTTTTTGGAATAACCACCATAGGTTGGTGTCACACCATCGAGTTCCATGCCGTTGTAGGTACTCGCAGATTTACCTAAGCACCAGTGATCATTTCCATTTAGGCAGTATTCACATTCGCCACACGAATCAACGAAGCAGCCAACACCTGCAATGTCCCCAACTTTAAATTTCGTTACTTCGTTGCCAACCGCAACAACTGTGCCAACAATTTCGTGGCCTGGCACCATGGGAAACTTCGCAGCGCCCCACTCTTCCTTAACTTGATGAATATCAGAATGACAGATTCCAGCAAATTCAATGTCAATTGAAATGTCGTTTGCGCCTACATCGCGCCGCTCGAATTCCCAAGGCTCAATCTTGCCGCTTGATGTTAGTGCTGCGTAGCCCTTTGTAGTTGTCATTGCTGCTCCTGGAGTTGCTATGTGATTATGCCGCAAGCCTACCGAGGTGAATAATAATTGCAGTTACAGGTCAAAGCCCTCGTGCTGCAAAAGCTTGGCCTTCAAATCAATGCCAAAGCCATAGCCACCTAATGCGCCACCAGTTTTAACTACTCGATGACAAGGCACAATCGGCGCAATCAAATTTGTTGCCATTGCAGTTCCCGCTGCGCGAACTGCTAGTGGCCGACCGGCTTTTGCTGCCAAATCCGCATACGAGATAACACTGCCACCGCGCACTTTACGAAGTGCTTTCCAGACTGCTTGGGTGAACTCGCCACCAGGCTGTCGAACTTTAAGTGTGGTGAACGCATCCACATCACCAGCGATCCAGTCAGCAACTACTGAACTAACGCCAGCAAGTTTTGCATCCTTCTTAAAATCAACAATGTTTAATTTCTGCCCGGAGGCCGTTAGAAACTTTGGGATGTTGCTAAAGGCAGCGCCAATAACTACGGGCTCGTTACTGACGTCAACAAATGTTGCAATTGGACCCCAAGGAGATTTGATTTCATAACCGAGAACCTTTGACACCATTAAGAACTCTTGCGCTCGATGAAGTCCCATTTGTTTCCATATTTATCAGCAAACACAACAACTTTCCCAAATTCCTCCAGGCGAGGTTCTTCAGTGAAGGCAACATTATGTTTTGCCATGTGTGCATAATCGCGATCGAAATCGTCAGTGTAAAGAAAAAACATAACTCGACCACCAGATTGATTTCCAATCGCAGCTCGTTGTTCTGGTGAGTTAGCTTGGGCTAGCAACAATGCAGCGCCATTGTTTGGATCAGGGGCCACGACAACCCAGCGTTTAGATTCAGACATCACAGTGTCTTCCACCAAAGTAAAGCCCAGAGTCTTTATGTAATAAGTAATTGCGCTGTCGTAGTCATCAACTACAACAGCAATCATTCCCAGCTGTGACATTTAATCCTCAAGCACACTTGCCATGCGGAGCACTGCTTCTTTAATAATTTCCTTGCTGGTGGCCATATTCATGCGGACATGATGCTTTCCTGTGACGCCAAAATCTGTGCCGTTGTTTAATGCAACACGACCTTTGTCCAATAAAAGTTTTGTGACATCTTCTACGCCATAGGCGCCTAAATCAATCCAAGCTAAATAAGTACTGTCTGAAATTGTGTACTTTGCTTTTGGTAAATGTTTCTTGAGTAACTTACTTAAATAATGTCTGTTCTCATCGATATTTTTGAGCACAGCATTAAGCCACGGTTCCCCTTGGTTATAAGCAGCAATACTTGCCCAAACTCCAAGTAACGAGGAACGCCAAGGAGTAGACAAGGGCAACTGCAATAAACGTTCATGAATTTTTGCATCATCAGAAACAATTTGGGCACACTTCAATCCAGCAAGATTCCAAGCTTTACTGGCTGACGTTATGCAGACACCGGTTTCACGTGCCAAGTCACTGACGTTTAGGTAAGGAATAAATTTTGCTGGGGAAAAGATCAGTGGGGCATGGATTTCATCACTAATTACTAACACATCATATTTCTTTGCAAGCTCAGCAATCTTTTCCAATTCATCTAAGGTGAATATGTGTCCAACTGGATTGTGGGGATGACAAAGAATGTAAACCTTTGCGCCGTCTGCGAAGGCTGCTTCAAGGCCTGCTAAATCAAGCGCCCAAGAATTGTTTGCATGAATTAATGGCACATCCACTGCTTCACATTTTGCTTCCTTTAACCAAGTAAAGAAATTCAAATACACAGGTGAGTTAATGACGACCTTGTCACCAGGGTTAGTCCAAAGTCGAAGAACTTCAACACCCGCGACACCCACATCAGTAATCAAATGAAACTGATCTTTATTTACCGTCCAATCCCAATTCCGTTTTGCATAATTTGCAAACGCTTGAGGTAGTTCGGGCGCGATACCGGAATAGCCAGTATCACTACGTTTGATCATGTCGATCAGCACATCGCGTATGGGTTTTGCAATTGGGAAATCCATCTCCGCAACGGGAAGCGGTAAAACGTCCTCCGGGAAACTTCGCCATTTCGTGCTCGTGCGCTTGCGTAAAACCTCGAGGGAATCTGCGGAAACTCTAACCATAGGTTCAGGCTAGCAAGGCTTACGGTTTGATTATCGTGATTCCCGGCATCGGGTTTGTTCCCAGTTGCTCTAAAGCAGTTGGCACCTCGTCCAGCGTTATGGTTCGTTCCACTAATAAATCAGGGCGCAATCGGCCGGCTGCAATTTCACTTAGCATTTCTGGGTAATGAACGGCTGACATTCCGTGACTTCCCATGATTGTTAATTCCCGACCAATCACAGTGTGCATTGGAATAGTGGCTTGATCCTTAACTTCGGCAGGCGGCAAGAGCCCAACTTGGACATGCCGGCCAAGGCGCCGTAGTGACTCAACTGCCAACTTGCTCGTAGCAATACTGCCGAGTGCATCAATAGTTAAATCTGCGCCAGCTGGGTTTAGTTTCTTAAGTTCTTTTACAACATCATCGTGAATGGAATCGAGCACATAATCCGCTCCAGCTAAGCGCGCCCGATCCCGCGCTGGATTCGAAGTATCGATTCCAACAACAGTTGCCCCGCGCGACTTCGCAATCATTACCGCAGCAAGTCCGACTCCACCACAACCAAACACTGCAACCAATTCACCAGCTTGAACTTTTCCAACGTGTACTACTGCGCGATATGAAGTAGCAAAGCGACAACCTAATGCGGCCGCAGTTTCAAATGTCATGGAGTCTGGCAGTGCCACAACATTAAAATCTGCGTTCGGAATGCGAACGTACTCGGCAAAAGATCCTGGACCATTAAATCCGGGCTGCCATTGGAACAAACAAACTTGCGCGTTACCTGCTTTGCAATCGATGCAATCACCACAACCACAAACAAATGGCACGGTTACGCGATCCCCGATTTTCCAATTCTTAACATCAGCGCCAACCTGCGAAATTACGCCCGCAAATTCATGCCCTGGAACATGGGGCAGCTCAGTTATGTCAGAATCGTGGCCTTGCCAGCCATGCCAATCACTTCGGCATAATCCTGTTGCTAAAACCTGCACAACTACCCCGTGTGGCCGGGCCACTGGCAAAGCTCTTTCCGCGATATATAAGGGTTTTCCAAAGGCATCAAATTGAGCTACACGCATGGCATAAGGGTATTCCAAGCCTGGTTATCCACAGAATTAGGGTGGATTTTGCGAATAATCCCTTTCGAGTTATGCTAAAAGTCCTTGAGTCCACCCGACTCAAGGTATCTGATGCCAGAGGTTTCAGGTGCGGTGAGTCGGGTATGACTAGAGGCGAACATCCTTATAGGAGGAAACAAAATGGCTAAAGCTGTAGGTATCGACCTAGGAACCACAAACTCAGTGGTTTCAGTGCTTGAAGGCGGCGAAGCCGTCGTAATCGCAAACGCAGAAGGCGCTCGCACCACACCAAGTGTTGTCGCATTCGCGAAAAATGGTGAAGTGCTGGTTGGCGAAGTTGCCAAGCGACAAGCTGTCACAAACGTAGACCGCACGATCCGTTCCGTAAAGCGTCACATGGGTGACACAACGTGGAATGTAGACATCGACGCAAAGAAATACAACGCTCAGGAAATCTCGGCACGTATTTTGCAGAAGCTAAAGCGTGATGCTGAGGCGTACCTTGGCGATACGGTAACGGACGCAGTTATTACTGTGCCTGCTTACTTCAATGACGCCCAACGTCAGGCAACTAAAGATGCTGGACAGATCGCAGGGCTTAATGTATTGCGTATTGTCAACGAGCCAACTGCAGCAGCGCTGGCATATGGCCTAGACAAGGGCGACAAAGATCAGACGATTTTGGTTTTCGATCTTGGCGGTGGAACGTTCGACGTTTCACTTCTTGAAATCGGCGAAGGCATCGTAGAAGTTAAAGCCACAAGTGGCGATAACAATCTCGGTGGCGACGATTGGGATCAACGCGTAGTTGATCACTTGGTAACGCAGTTCAAGAATTCAAATGGTGTTGACCTTTCAGCAGACAAAGTTGCATTGCAGCGTCTGCGTGAGGCAGCTGAAAAAGCAAAGATTGAATTGTCTTCCTCACAGTCGGCAAGTATCAACCTTCCTTACATAACTGCTTCCGATGCCGGACCACTTCACCTCGATGAAACTCTCACTCGTGCAGATTTCCAGAAGATGACTGCTGATCTAATCGATCGCACTAAGTCCCCTTTTAATCAGGTAATCAAAGATGCTGGCGTTAAAGTTGGCGACATTGATCACGTAGTGCTCGTTGGCGGATCAACCCGTATGCCAGCAGTAACTGATTTGGTCAAGGAACTAACTGGCGGCCGGGAACCTAATAAGGGTGTTAACCCTGATGAGGTAGTTGCTGTTGGAGCTGCGCTGCAAGCGGGCGTACTTCGCGGTGAAGTTAAGGACGTGCTACTTCTTGATGTGACTCCACTTTCACTTGGTATCGAAACCAAGGGTGGTCTCATGACCAAGATGATTGAGCGCAACACCACGATCCCAACCAAGCGTTCGGAGATCTTCACAACTGCTGAAGATAGCCAACCATCGGTTTTGATCCAGGTATTCCAAGGCGAACGTGAAATGGCTGCTTATAACAAGAAGCTTGGAACTTTCGAGCTAACTGGTTTGCCACCGGCTCCGCGTAACGTCCCACAGATTGAAGTTGCATTCGACATCGATGCCAACGGCATCGTGCACGTATCAGCGAAAGATCTAGGAACTGGCAAAGAACAGTCGATGACAATCACTGGTGGTGGAGCTCTTTCTAAGGAAGAGATCGATCGCATGATGGCTGACGCTGAATCACATGCAGATGAAGATCGTGCTCGCCGAGAAGAAGCTGAAGTTCGTAACCAAGCTGAATCTCTAATCTTCCAGACTGAGAAGTTCCTTGAGGAAAGTGGCGACAAAGTTCCAGCAGATGCCAAGGCAAATGTTGACGAACCGCTTGCTGAACTAAAGGCAGCTATCGCTGGTGAGGATATCGCAGCAATCAAGGCAGCCGTTGAGAAAGTTGCAACTGCAAGCCAAGCTCTGGGCGCTGCGTTATACGCAAACTCTCAGAACGAAGAAGGCGAAGCAGAAGCAGCTGGCGATGACGATGTCGTAGATGCCGAAATCGTAGATGAGAACGAAAAGGTATGAGCGAAAACGACCAAGGTTTAGCAGCCGAGGGCGTCAAGGTCACCGATAAGCGCAAGCTTGATCCAGAAACGCGAGCTCCTCGCACACCTTCGGGTGAGCAGGAGGCTCCAGTTTCTGAGCAAGAAGTGCCAAGTGATCCAGTCGCTGAATTAACTGCTGACCTGCAACGGCTACAAGCTGAATTTGCTAACTATCGCAAACGTGTTGAACGTGACCGTGAGGCAACTCGCGATTTAGTTGTGTCCAATACTTTGACTGAGCTGCTGCCAGTTATTGATGACATTGGTCGAGCTCGCACACATGGCGAACTCGAAGGTGCGTTCAAGAGTGTTGGCGAGTCGCTTGAAGCGACAGTTTCGCGTCTAGGCCTAAAGCCATTTGGCGAGGCAGGCGATGCTTTTGATCCAACTCGCCATGAAGCAATTGCTCATGAATTTAGTGACGATGTAACAACCTCAACTTGTATTGCAGTCTTCCAACCAGGATATGAATTTGCTGGTCGAATAATTCGTGCTGCAATTGTTAGCGTTGCTGACCCTGCGCCAGCTACTGCGTCGCAATAATTAGTTCGCAAGGAAGGAGACACCATGGCTGCAAAAGATTTGTACGAAAAGGATTACTACAAAATCCTTGGTGTCCCTAAAGATGCTGACGCTGCAGCTATAAAGAAGTCTTACCGCAAACTAGCTAAAGATCTTCATCCTGATAAAAACTCAGGTGATAAAAAGATTGAAGAAAAGTTTAAGGCAGTTAGCGAAGCGTACGACGTAGTTTCTGATCCAAAACGGCGCGCTGAGTATGACGAAGCTCGGCGCTATGGTGCTGGTAGCCCAATGGGTGGAGCGCGCCGCGGACCACAAGGAAGACCAGGCGGTTTTCCAGGTGGCCAAAACGCAAACGCGGAAGACATGTTTGGCGGCGGCGATCTTTCAGATATCTTCGGTGGACTTTTTGGTGGCGCCCGCCAACGCGGCCCGCGTAAAGGTTCAGACCTAGAAACTTCGGTCACGATTACTTTCGAAGACTCAATACATGGCGTAACTTTGCCGCTTCGGCTAAGCACTGGAAATATTTCAGCGCGCATCCCAGCTGGTGTAAAAAACGATCAGCGCATTCGACTTAAAGGAAAAGGCCAAGCAGGGGAACCAGGCGCACCCGCGGGAGATCTCTTTATTAACGTTGCAGTTTCCCCGCACCCAGTCTTTGGACGCGACGGCGATAACTTAACTGTGTTAGTCCCAATTCGTTTCGAAGAGGCTGTCAATGGCGCGGACATCAAAGTTCCAGTCCTTGATGGGCCAGCAGTAACAATTCGAATACCTGCAGGAACCAAAACTGGAGCAAAGTTTCGAGCTCGAGGCAAAGGTGTTGTTCGCCCAGAAAAATCAGGCGACTTAATTGTTTCAGTTGACATTGCAGTTCCTGGCGAACTTTCAGCCGCTGCGAAAAAAGCACTCGCAGAATTCACAACTGCAACTTCCGATTTTGATCCGCGCGAAGACTTGATGCGCAAGTCAGGCAACTTGTCGAGTGTCCGAAAGGGAACTGATGACTGAGTTTGAGCATGATGAAGAAGTCCCGGTTTATGTAATCTCAGTTGCAGCTCAACTCGCGGGACTGCACCCACAAACATTGCGGCAATACGATCGCATTGGTTTAGTCTCTCCAGGACGATCAGTAGGTAGAAATCGTCTTTATTCCTTGCGCGACATTCAACGTCTACGTGAAGTGACAAAACTTTCAAACGAAGGCAACACACTTTCTGGAATCATTCGAATTTTAATTTTAGAAGAGCAACTTGAGCGCGCGCTGAAAGAAAATATTCGCTTGCGCGAGGCAATGGGACCATCTACCGCCGTTGTGGTGTGGCGTCCAAACCGAAGAGCGTAATCTTGGCTGCTTTAATCACGGGGGCAAGTGCTGGAATTGGCGCAGCGTATGCAAAGCAGTTGGCGGCAAAGGGAACTGATTTAGTTTTGGTTGCCCGTGATGAAGCCCGACTTAATTCCTTAGCCCAGGAATTGAAAACCGCACACAACATAAATGTTGAGGTACTTCCAGCAGATTTATCAGATCGTTTTCAACTCGACAAAGTAGCCACTCGCGCAGCAAGAGAAGACATTGACTTAGTGATCAACAATGCTGGCTTTGGCATCAAGCAACCTTTTGCTGGTGGCGCTTTGGATGCCGAGCAGAACTTACTTGATGTCTTAGTTACCGCCGTTATGCGAATCACTCACTCTGCTTTGCCAGGCATGCTGGCAAGAGACCGTGGTGGGGTTATCAATGTAAGTTCAATCGCGGGTTGGATGTCCAGCGGCACATACAGCGCAACAAAATCTTGGGCTACAACATTTAGTGAATCACTTGCAACTCTTCATAAAGATTCAAACGTACATGTCATGGC
>JBDNJO010000091.1:0-3153 GCA_041687715.1 Candidatus Nanopelagicales bacterium | reverse complement strand
GCCTGTTGGGCAGCTGCAATCAAGTGACCTACGCGTTCGTCAAATGAGTTTTCAGAGCCAAGTTGGCGCGCCCGATCAGTGATTTCTTGTGGCGTGCCGAACCTCGCTTGACCTGCGGGTGAAGTTAAATCAGTTAGTTGCTCCAGAGTTTTGTAAGTCTGGACTGCCCCACCAAAAATCTCAGCAAGTCCATCAACTTCGTCACTGATCACGCGAGCACCGGCTGAAGTTGCATCAAAAAGTCGATTCGAATAAAAACCAAACTTAGCCATATCAGCCCAATGATCATTTAGCACCACACCGGCTGACCGATACTTGCCAGCGATTTCTGAATTTGGGACAAAAGTTCCCGCAATTAAACTAGTTTCGACAAACTCATCCCAGCCTTGACCGTAGAGCGTTGGCTTAATTCCCGCTGCAAGAGAATCCTTAATAATCCTTCGAAATTTATGACGAGTGTTGCCGATGAAAAGAACAGCATCACCAGAATCAAGCTTAGCAACATCTGGATTAAATTTTTCCGGATTTGTTGCCTGCAATAATGGCAATATCTCTATGCCAGTCTGCTTGGAATGTTTTGCCGACCATTTGTTGCTTGCAGCAAAAACTCGATCAAATAATGCAATTTCATTTTTTGAAATGCGACTTGGATGCGAAATTATCCATAGTAAATTGATCGCGCCATATTGTGGTCGGATTCGCTCAATACCGCGCAGCACGAGAACTACATCGTCCTGGATTGAATTCGAATTGATTACCTCGCTGCGCCTATCAACCCTGGCCCAGTGACCCTTGCGGATCAGAGCATCAACTATTTCTTGCGCGAAGTAAAGATCTCCCCAGCTATCGCCATCGGGGCCAGCTGGAACCGATGTTTTGATAGCCCAACGCAGGCGATTAGCGTCCGCAGGCGCTCTCTTATTAGCAACGGCTGAATTTAGCACTTGACGAGCATTTTTAGCCTTAGGAATGGATGTGGCTAACTGGGCTGCCTCCATCCGAACCTGCAGGTAATCCCGAGCAATCGGAAATCCCCAACCGATACGAAAAACCCAATCAGGAAGCATTAAATGAACCTTTAGCAAATGCTGCCTGCAGCGCATCGTCCCACAATCGAATTGGCTCAAGTCCAACCGAACGCCAATTGTCATGACCCAAAACTGAATAGGCAGGTCGCGGCGCAGGTCGTGGCAATTTATCCGTAGTAGTTGGCAACACTCGATTTGGATCGGCGCCAATTAGCTCAAATATTTTTTGCGTTAAACCAAACCAACTGGTTTGCCCGGTTGATGTGCCGTGGAAAGTTCCAGCGGGAGCTTTACTGTCTACTAATTTAACAATTTGATTTACCAGATCCAATGTCCAAGTGGGTTGGCCCACCTGATCATCGACTACGGAAAGTGTGTCTTTAGTTTTCTCAAGAGCAACCATAGTCTTGATAAAATTTGGACCGTACTGACCATAGAGCCAAGCAGTGCGCACTAGGTAGTGATCATTTGGCAAGAATTCTTTAACTGCAATCTCGCCAGCAAGTTTGGTTCGACCGTACGCAGACTTTGGTCCAACAGGTGCATCTTCAGAATACGGCGAACTGGCATTACCTGAAAAAACGTAATCCGTTGAGATTTGAACCAGCCAGGATCCGAGCTCGGCGCAGACTCTGGCAACATTGGATGGCCCAGTTCCGTTGATTGCTAAGGCAGCTTCTTCATTTTCTTCGGCATCATCAACTGCAGTCCAAGCTGCGCAGTTAACAACAACGTCAAAACCTTGAATTACTTCTCGAACAGAATCGATTTTCGTGATGTCTAATTCAGCGCGATCAAAACCTGAAATTGAGCGATCAGAGATATTGGTCATAAACTCCTGGCCCAGCATTCCTGCCGCCCCAAGTATTGCCCAGTTACCAGTTGTCATTACTTCGCGTTCTTTAGAGGTTCCCACCAAGTGCGATTATCTCGATACCACTGAACAGTTGCATCAAGTCCTTGCTTGAAATCGACTTGTGGTGTGTAACCGAGTTCACTGGAGATCTTGGTTATGTCAACGCTGTAGCGAAGGTCATGTCCTTTTCTGTCTTCGACTCGATCAACGCGATCCCAATTTGCGCCACATGCTTCGAGCAATAATCCAGTTAGTTCTTTGTTGGTTAATTCCGTTCCGCCTCCGATATTGTAAATTTCACCAGAGCGTCCACCTTCCAGCACTCTATGAATGCCATCGCAATGGTCATCAACGTGTAACCAATCGCGAATATTGTTTCCTTCGCCATAAAGCGGAACATTGAGCCCATCAATCAAGTTAGAAACAAAAAGCGGAATAACTTTTTCTGGATATTGATAAGGGCCGTAGTTATTTGAACACCGCGTGGTAACAACATTCATTTTGTGGGTGCGGCCATATGAGCGCACCAGTAAATCACTGCTTGCCTTTGATGCTGAGTAGGGAGAATTAGGCAATAGCGGGCACTGTTCATCCCATGAACCTTCTGAAATAGATCCATAAACTTCATCGGTTGAAATGTGAACGAACTTTCCTAAGTTAGAAATTCGCGCAGCTTCAAGCAAAGTGTGGGTGCCCACAACATTGGTCATGATGAATTCTCGGGATCCACTTATTGAACGATCTACGTGAGATTCAGCAGCAAAGTGAACAACGGCGTCAACTGAGGCAACCAGGTCATTAACCAGATCGGTATCTAGGATGTCACCGTGTACGAACTCAAATTTTTGGTTCTCGCGAATCGGATCTAGGTTCGCCGGATTGCCGGCATACGTGAGCGAGTCAAGGACGGTCACTTCGTATTTAGCAGAACCTGGGTACGCACCGTTTAATACTTGGCGCACATAGTTAGAACCAATAAAACCAGCGCCACCAGTGACAAGAATCTTCAAATTACGACCTTTCCTTGTAATGAAAGTCTATCTGAGCATCCAGTAGGCTTTCATTTGTGCGCGGAATCATTTTGGCTGGTGGGTCTGGAACTAGGCTCCACCCGATAACCCAAGGCGTCAGTAAGCAACTTCTACCGGTTTATGACAAACCAATGATCTACTACCCATTATCAATATTGCTGATGTCGGGAATTAAAGAAGTTCTGATCATTTCTACCCCTGATGACCTGCCAGGGTTTAAGCGTCTGCTGGGTGATGG
>JBDNJO010000012.1:0-11396 GCA_041687715.1 Candidatus Nanopelagicales bacterium | reverse complement strand
GGCAGCGCTTATTCATGTCCGCCATTGGCTAACCGCCAATGGCGGACATTGGCCTTGCAGGCTGAATAAAGCTTGGGTCATTAATTCCATGACCCGGCAACTTACTTAAAACTGTTTTTCCAAATCGCGATGCAATTTCAGCGCGCTTAACTTCATCGCTTTCTTGTGATTCGCGAAGTACGGAACGTAAATCTGTTTCACTGGTTGCAAATAAGCATGATCGCAATTGACCATCTGAAGTTAAGCGGAGTCGATCGCACGCGCCACAGAACGGTCGAGTCACACTTGCGATAATTCCAACTGTCTCTGGGCCGCCGTTAACTAAGAATTCCTCAGCTGGGGCTGAGCCACGAGCTTCTACGGGAGTTAAAGCAAAAACTGGATTCAATGCGTGAAATACATCATCGGCAGTAACCATGGTGTTGCGATCCCAAACACCACCTGCATCAAGTGGCATCTGTTCAATAATGCGAAGTTTGAAACCTTCATCAAGTGCCCACTTAAGTAAGGCAACTGCTTCATCATCGTTGACACCCGGCATTAAGACAGTGTTGATTTTAATTGGTGTTAAGTCCGCATCACGGGCTGCTTGTAAACCTTTTATGACATCGTCAAAACGATCGCGATACGTCATTGCCTTAAACCGCTCTTTACTTAGCGTGTCCAGCGAAACATTCACGCGCTCTAGGCCCGCATCCTTTAGAGGTTGCGCAAGTGCGGCAAGGCGAATGCCATTTGTAGTTAACGAAAGTTTTGGTGGATTGGGCAGACTATTAATTCGCGTAACTATATCGACAATGTCTGGACGAAGTAATGGTTCGCCACCAGTTAGTCGAACTTCATCAATTCCTGCGTCAATTCCAATTTCAAGAATCGTCATTAATTCATCAGTGGTTAACAAATCCTCAGTTGGCATCCACGCAGCAAAATCATGCGGCATGCAATATGTGCAACGAAGGTTGCAGCGATCAGTTAGCGAGACTCGAATATCGCGATGAACTCGACCAAAGGTGTCAATTAATGTACTCATGCGCAGTTAACCCACTCGTCTGTTCCGTCAGTGAACACTTGATGTTTCCAGATTGGAATTTGTGCCTTAACTTCATCTACTAATTCGGTGCAAGCAGCAAAAGCAGATTGGCGATGTTTCGAAGCAACCGCAGCAACCAAAGCGGACTCTCCGATTGGAATTGGTCCATGGCGATGAGCAACAGCGACGCTGATGACATCGTGACGCGAGGCTACTTCCTGAGCAACTTTTTCAAGTAATTTTTGGGCAGTTGGATGCGCTTCGTATTCAAGTGATGCGACAGCCCGGCCATTATCGTTATCGCGCACATCGCCAGAAAATGTCACTACTGCTCCAGAAACTTTGGAACGAACGGAGGCGGCAAGCTCGGAAACGGAAATTACATCGGTAGTCACAAATGCACCGGCAACAATTGTCATAACTTCATTATTGTTGGCTTTTTGCCGAAATTACCGATGGGACCTAAAATCCTGATTTTTAGTCCATTTGTGTCTCACATCGTGGAAATCTAGAAGAATAGAGAAGTGATCGATAATCCTGCGTTTGAAGTGACCTGGCAGCAAGCCCGCGAGCTTGCTCATGGCGCTGCTAAAATTTCTGAGGTTATCGAGGTGTCTCTGGCGCAAGCAGGTGGCAAAGTTTTAGCGAAGGATCTTTGTGCGCTTGGAGATATGCCTCCTTTCGCAGCTTCGCGTATTGATGGCTGGGCAGTGAGCGGTCCTGGGCCATGGCAACGTGTTGGCAACGCGCTTGCTGGCCATGAATTTGTTACCAAACTAAATTCTGGAGAATGTGTTCACACTGCAACAGGCGCAGTCATGCCCGAAGGCGCAACAGCTTCGCTCAAAGATGAAGAGAGTCGATTTGAATCCGCTTACGTTTATGCAATCGATGGCGCAGCCGGGCTCCTTGACGAAGAAGGCGCACTCCCTTACTTCCACGACGTGCGGCCAAGTGGTTACGAAGCGAAATCAGGCGAGGTATTAATACCGAGTGGAACGAAATTGACCCCAGCAATAATTGGTGTTGCTGCTGGCGCTGGACATGATGTGCTACCAGTATTTAAAAAAATAATCGTGGATGTTTTGATTTTTGGAGATGAGTTACTTCTAACTGGTCCTTCTCGTGATGGAAAAGTTCGCGACTCACTAGGACCACAGCTTCCGTATTGGATTGAAGAAATCGGAGCGGAACTAAATCTTGTAACACATGTCGCCGATACTTTGGCAGACCATGTCGCTGCAATTTCTAATTCAAAAGCTGATCTGGTGATTACAACTGGGGGCACCGCATCAGGCCCGGTAGATCATTTACATAATGCGATCGTTGATGTCGGCGGCGAATTCATAATCGACGCAGTTTTAGTTCGGCCGGGATATCACCAGTTGATGGCGCACATAGGAAACCAGATTTTGATTGGACTTCCTGGAAATCCACAGTCAGCAGTAATTGGATTGCTTACTTTGGCGGTTCCATTAATTTCTGGTGCAAACGCACAACCGCTGCCGAACTTAGAAGTTCGAACAATCAACGCTGACATGAATGGGCCAAGTCGCGAATCCCGTTTAGTGCTGTGTACTGACGAGTCAGGATCAATAAAGCCAATTGAGTATCTTGACTCCTCCATGCTGCGAGGCTTCGTTTGCGCAACTGGATACGCGGCACTCCCTGCTGGTGGCGCTAAGTCTGGGGAGCAAGTTCAGTGGATCGCTCTGCCATAGAGTTAACTGACGCCGACTTAAGGACAAGTTTGTGAAAGAAGTACTTGACGAATTAATTGCTGCTTATTCCACAGGTAACACCACTGCAATGGCAACCGTAGTTCGTACTTGGCGCTCGGCCCCACGGCCCCCTGGTGCATCCATGATGGTTACTGCAGGCGGCGAAGCAGTTGGCTCAGTTAGTGGTGGTTGTATCGAGGGCGCAGTCTATGAAATGGCTGGCGAAGTTATTTCCAGTGGCACACCACAATTCGAAAAATATGGAATTAGCAATGATGATGCTTTTGCGGTTGGTTTAACTTGTGGCGGAATTCTAGAAGTTTTTGTTGAACAGATTTCGAAGGAAACTTGGCCAGAACTACCTGACCTTTTTGCCAGTGTGCAAGCAGATCAGCCCGTTGCTGTTGCGACAGTGGTGAACGGCCCAGTTCACGTTGGCAAGCATTTAGTCGTGTGGCCAGATCGTGTGGCTGGAGATTTAGGCAGTGCCCGGCTTAACTCGGCAGTAAGTACAGACGTTCTGGGATTACTGGAATCTGGAACAACTGGCTTCTTGCATTACGGCGCTGACGGCGAACGCCTTGAAGGCGAATTAGAAATCTTCGTTTCTACATTTGCACCGAAGCCTCGAATGTTAGTTTTTGGAGCAATTGATTTCGCAGCAGCAGTTGCCAAAGCTGGAAAGTTTTTAGGATTCCACGTTACGGTCTGTGACGCGCGCGAAATATTTGCGACAAAGAAGCGTTTTCCAGATGCTGACGAAGTAATTAATGACTGGCCACATCGCTGGCTAGCAACTCAAGAAGTTGATTCCCGAACGGTTATCTGCATCTTGACGCATGATCCTAAGTTCGACGTGCCGGTCATAATTGAGGCCCTTAAAACGCGAGCTTCCTATATCGGAGCCATGGGTTCGCGTAAAACCCACGATGATCGAGTCGCTCGGCTAATTGATGCTGGGGTAAATCCAGATGACTTAGCTCGCGTTAAATCACCAATCGGACTTGATCTGGGCGCCCGCACCCCAGAGGAAACAGCAATTTCGATTCTGGCGGAAATTATTCAGGATCGCTGGGGCGGCTCAGGTAAAAACTTGGCTAGTACGCAAGGAACTATTCACCCCGGCGCTCCGCGATGACAACTGCTGGACTTGTTCTTGCAGCCGGTGAAGGAAAGCGCTTTGGCGGACCCAAAGCTCCCTATGTCCATGACGGTAAACGCTTAATTGATAGCGCCGTTGAAATACTTACCGAAGCTGGGTGCGCGCCAGTATTCGTCGTGCTTGGGGCTTGGATTGGCGATGTTCCAAATGCTGAAATTCTCGTTAACGAAAATTGGGCAAGTGGCATGGGATCCTCACTGCAAACTGGACTTGCTCATTTGAATTCCAAGGCAGACATCGAGGAAGTAGTAATTAGCCTTGTTGACCTTCCAGGATTAACAAGTGCGGCAGTATTGCGTGTTGTGCAATCCCCAGGCGAAATTGTCGTGGCTAGTTACGACGGAACTCGCGGTCACCCAGTTAAGTTTGCGCGAGATACTTGGCCAGAACTTTTAACCAGTGCAAGTGGCGACCAAGGTGCGCGGGCATACATATCAGAGCATCCAGAAGACATTGTTCTTATTGAAGTTGGCGATGTGGCTACTGGTGAAGATATGGATGAACGTCCACAGGTTTAGCGATATGGTCTAAGTACGCAAAATTCTTTGAGAAAGTAGATTGCAATGAAAGATGACTCCTTACCTCGGCTACTAACTGGCGACGTTGTCGGACAAGTCGATGCAACCCAAATTCCGCGCTATGCCGGACTTGGCACATTTGCTCGCCTTCCTTTTATCGATGAAGTATCCGATGTTGATGTCGCTTTAGTTGGCATTCCATTTGATACTGGCGTCAGCTACCGCCCTGGCGCTCGATTTGGACCAAGTCATGTGCGCGAATCATCTCGATTGTTGCGTCCATTTAATCCAGCGGGAAGTAAGTCGCCCTTTGCTTCACAACAAGTTGCCGATGCTGGCGACATTGCTGCAAATCCATTCCATATTGAGGAAGCGATCAAGCAAATCGAAGATGGCAGCCGGGCGTTGCATGAGCGAGCTAAAAGAATTATCACCATAGGTGGCGACCACACCATTGCGTTGCCATTACTTCGAACTATGGCTGCAAAGCATGGACCTATCAGCGTGGTGCACTTTGATGCGCACTTAGATACTTGGGATTCCTATTTTGGTGAGGACTACACACACGGCACACCATTTCGCCGAGCATCTGAGGAAGGTTTGATCGATCGCGAAGGCTCAATACATGTTGGAATTCGTGGCCCTCTTTATTCAGCGAAAGATTTAGATCAAGATAAAAGTCTTGGGTTTGAAATTTTTTCAAGTATTGAATTTGAAGACATTGGCGCGCAAGGCGCAATTGATAAAATTAGAGACCGTGTTCAAAATCGTCCAATGTATGTTTCAATCGACATTGATGTTTTGGATCCATCCCATGCACCCGGTACCGGAACTCCAGAAGCCGGCGGGCTAACAAGTCGAGAATTACTAAAAGTAATTCGCTCCTTTGGCGCCATGAACATCGTGGGAGCCGACGTAGTTGAAGTTGCTCCTGCCTACGATCACGCGCAAATGACTGGAATCGCCGCGTCGCATGTAATTTACGACTTACTAAGTGTTATGGCGCCTAGCTAAAAAGTAGTTAACTAGGCATCTAAGAAGGAATCAAAAGCGTCATAACCCGTTGCAACTAATTGCCAAGCATGAATGCTTTCCCAAACTTGCGCAATGTCTAAAAGTAAGTCATCGCGGAATCTACTTGCAGTAACTTGTAGCGCACCTGGTAATCCATTGCTAAGTGGTGGCAGAGGTAAAGAAATTGCTGGGTGACCAGTTATGTTTTGCAGCGCGGTGGAAAAAACTTCAGGTGGCGATAACGAGCCAGGTTTATCTGTTGCCAGAATGCGGCCATCAGCAAACCAGCCAGTTTCTGCCACTGTTGGGGTAAGCAAAACTGCAGCCCCAGTTAATAATTCATCCATCACGCGAATGTAATTAAACCTGCGCCTACGAGCCTGGATGTATTCCGCAACATCAACATTCATGCCTTGCGTGAAAAAATCCTGACTAGAGGCGTGCAAAGCGTCAAAGTTTTTAACAACCCAATCACGTCCAAGTGAAGTTAAGTGTTCAGTCGTTGCCATTGTGAACCAATCAAGATCTGGGTCATCGCTGCCAAAAAGTGAACCAGGTTCAATCCAAGAAACAGGTAACTTAAAGATTTTTGAAAATTCCGAAACAGAATCGCGAAACACTTGATCCAGTTCTACTGGGAGTTGGCCAAAATCTGAAGTGCGCGTGGCTGCATAAATCTTTGTTGGCAGTTGTTGTTGATTTTGCAAGTAGGCAGCTGGTTTAAGGCCAACTGCTCCGGCTGGATCACCCGCTACTGGTCCGGCAATGACCGACAGCAAAAGTCGTAAGTCAGAAACTGTGGTCGCAAACGGGCCTTCTGTCGACAGGTCTATCCAATCTTGAATTGGCCATCTACCGATTACGCCATTTGATGGCTTCAAACCAACCAGTCCACAAAATGCAGCTGGGATTCGAATTGATCCCCCACCATCTGTTGCCGTTGCGATTGGTACCGCGCCAGCGCTAATCGCAGCAGCCGAGCCGCCACTTGAGCCGCCGGGGGAAAGTTCTAAGTTCCAAGGATTTCGAGTAACCCCAGTTGCCAAGTTTGCGGTGTAGCCTTCAATTGCAAATTCCGGCATAGTACTTTTGCCAACCACAATTGCGCCAGCTGCCTTTAAGCGCGAGACAACCGTTCCATCAAAAGTTTCTAGTGGTGCATTTGCCAGCGCAACACTTCCCTTGCGCGTTGGCATTCCAATAACTTGCTCAAGATCTTTAACTAAAACCGGAACCCCAGAAAGTACACCCTGACCCGTACTTGCCTTTGCATCACTTAGGGCTTGATCAGCGCAATGTTGCGCAATGAAATTCAATTTGTCATTAGCTTTATCGATGTTTTCCAGCGCTCGAGTTGTAACTTGCGTGGCCGAAATCTTGTTGCTTGAAACCGCATGTGCCACTCGCGAAATTGGACCAGAATTCATGACCATTTCCTTTCCAGGTATGCCTCTGACATTAGTGCAAACTTTTATACCTTGAAATAAGGGACAACCTTAAGCGAAAAAAATTTTGGCATAATGAAGATATGAAACGGGTCATTGCTGGATTCCTGCTAACCGCGACCACAGTTACTGGCTGTGGTGCACAAAGCGCGAATCGTTCGGATGCACCAGTGACCACGACCGCTTTACCTACCCCCATGGAATCAGGCCCTGAAATGGAATTTGCCCCCTCAGATACCGCACAAGCTGTCGCTGCCGAAGTTATTGGGATGAGCGAAGCGAAAGCTATTGAAACTATCGAATCAAATGAAGGTGAAGTGTTAATCGCGCGTGTTCTGCGCCGGGATGACGAAAGTTTTATCGCAACTATGGATTACCGATTAGACCGAATTAATCTTGAAATCGATGACGGTATCGTCACTACCGCAAATATTGGCTAACTAAGTAAGCCCGTCACAAAGTCCTTGGCATTAAATGGCGCTAAGTCATCGGGACCTTCACCCAGTCCCACTAACTTCACAGGCACACCGAGTGCTTCTTGGATTGCAATAATGATGCCGCCCTTTGCAGTGCCATCTAACTTGCTCAATACAACGCCCGTCACTGGGACTACTTCGCTAAATACTTTTGCTTGCGTTAATCCGTTTTGCCCTGTTGTGGCATCAATGACTAATAGCACTTCGGTGATCGGTGCTGATTTACTCGCAACTCGATAAACCTTGCCAAGTTCATCCATAAGTCCTTGCTTAGTGTGCAACCGGCCTGCCGTATCAATCAAGACAACATCGACTTCTTGTTCAATTCCTGCAGCAACTGATTCAAATGCCACGCTGGCTGGATCGCTTCCTTCCGCGCCACTAACTACTGGTACGCCAACTCGCTCGCCCCAGGTCATCAATTGCTGCGCTGCCGCCGCGCGAAACGTATCAGCAGCGCCGAGCAGGACATCTTTATCTTGCGCAGAAAGTAACCGGGCTAGCTTTCCAGTCGTAGTTGTTTTTCCGGTGCCATTCACGCCAACCGTTAGCACGATGGCTGGATTCGAACCAGTGCGAGTGATGTTCAAGCTGCGATCAAAGCCGCCATCTACTTGCTGAGTTAATTCCTGCGAAGCTAGTTCTAATAGTTCTTGCGGCGAATTTGAACCTGATTTTCTAACAGCGACTTTCAAGTTTTGAACTATTTCAGATGCAGCTTTAACACCAAGGTCAGCCATGATCAAGGTGTCTTCCAAATCTTGCCAAGCTGCATCATCAATTTGTGAACCCGAAAACACATTTTTAAAAACTTTTCCAAGTGAACCTTGGGAACGCCCTAAGCGATCACGTAACTTGGCTGACCTTTGCTCCATAGATAACGGCGTATCTTGCGGAACGTAATTTGATTCAGTTGTTCCTTCAATTTGGGCCAGGGTTACTTCAAGATCAGGCTCAGATTTTAGCGTGGAAACAGATTGACTGGTCGATGCTGTTGCAAGTTTTTGGGCTTTTGATTTTTGTATATTCGTGCGAACCAAAAATCCCACTACAAGTAGCACGACCAGTAGTACTGGAATTAAATAAGACAAACCTGAATTCACCGATCAACCCTCAATTCTAGGAATTGGTCGCCATTTGAGCGTCGGCAACTTGTTCGGGGTTGTCGTGGTCGCCATGTGTGATGCGCTGGCTAATTACCTGCGTGACACCATCACCGCGCATCGAGACGCCGTAAAGCGCATCTGCAATTTCCATAGTGCGCTTTTGGTGAGTGATGATCAAAAGTTGAGAGTTAGCGCGTAACTCAGCCAAAATTTCAAGTAAGCGACCTAAGTTCACATCATCAAGTGTGGCTTCAACTTCATCGAGAATGTAGAACGGACTTGGACGTGATTTGAACAGTGCAATCAAGAAGGCAACGGCAGTAAGTGCCTGCTCCCCTCCGGACAATAACGACAGGCGCTTATAAGTTTTGCCAGGTGGTCGAGCTTCGATTTCTACACCTGAGTTAAGTAAGTCATTTGGCTCAGTCAAAATCATGCGAGCCTCACCACCAGGGAATAGGCGAGCAAATACCACGGAGAATTCTCTGGATGTATCTTCATATGCTTCTGCGAAAACTGCTTGCACTCGAGCATCGACATCGCGAATTACGCTCATTAAGTCATTGCGCGACTTACGAAGATCTTCTAGTTGCTCACCCAAGAACTTATGGCGTTCTTCAAGTGCGGAGAATTCTTCCAATGCAAGTGGATTAACGCGACCAAGTAGCGCAAGGGATCGCTCGGCGGCAGCAAGTCGGGATTCTTGTTGAGTTCGCACATAAGGGTATGCAACTGGTTCAGGGTCGTTCGGATTTACTTCATCTCCAGGAGCTGGCGGAGATGGTGGGACTAATACCTCTGGACCATACTCAGTCAGAAGTTCATCTGGACCAACACCGTAATCTTCAATTGACTTATTTTCCATGGCCTCGATGCGCAGGCGTTGCTCAGCGCGGGCAACTTCATCGCGGTGAACCGAGTCCGTCAAGATCTCAAGTTGAGCAATTAATTCTCGGATGCGTTCGCGAATTTTGCGAACTTCGACTTCTTGAGTTTGCCGAGTTGCTACTGCTTGCTCCCGCTCAAATTGGGCAAGTGCGACCGATTGCGCCAACAGTTCAAGCGCAGTTTGGGCGGCTACAACAACAGCTCTGGCAATTTGTGCTTGTCGGCGGCGGCGTTCACGCAGTTCAATCGCACGCGCCCGAGAAGTTCGCTCTAGATTTGCCGAATGCTCAAGCTGTTCAGCTTGAGTTCCAAGTGCGCGCACTCGCTCTTCGCCGGTGCGAACGGTTAGGCGGACATTTAACTCGGCTTGGCGAATCTCTCCAAGTTTCTTGATTAATTCTTCCCGGTCAGTTTCGCTTAACTCAGATTCTGAGATCTGATCATTTTCCGCTGCGGTATATCTGGTTTCAAGTTCTTGCACACTGCGCAAATCGTCTTCGCGCGCCTTGCTTGCAGCGGCAATTGCAGCGGCAACTCGATCAGCTTCCCCAGTTGCGCTTCTAACTACAGATTGCAAGCTGCCTAACTGGACTGCAATAGCAGCCATGCTGGCATCAGATTCATGAAGTCGTTCAAGTGAATTACTTACTAAAACTAGAGCGGCTTCCTGACTTTGGGTTACCGCAATTACTGCAAAACGAGCTCGATCCACACGGTGCGATGATGCTTCAAGGCGCACGCGCGCTTCATCAACTGCAGCCTGGATTTCTACCAAACTTTGCGTACCTTTTGAACCACCTTGAACGAAACCGTATCCAAGAACATCACCATCACGCGTGACTGCGCGCAATTCTTGATTGCTTGCTACAACTTGACGAGCTTCTTCAAGAGAATTCGTGATTACAACTCGCTGCAAAATTCCTGAAAGTGAATTGCGAAGTTCAGTATCGCAAGTTATTAAATCAATGGCGTAGCGCTCGCCAGAAACAAGCGCAGGCCATCGGCTCTGGTCACTTGAGTTTTGTCCAACCACAACGAGAGCAGCACGGCCAGCATCATCCCGACGTAGCATCCGTACTGCATTTTCTGCGGCGTCAGTGGAAGCTACTGCAATTGCATCAGCTGCCGAACCTAAGGCTGCAGCAATTGCTGTTTCCCAACCTGATTCAATCTGCATCAATGCAGCAACTGAACCCAGGATGCCAGAAACAGAACCAGATGCAGCAAGGACAGCAGCGCCACCATCTCGGCGGGCCATACCTTGCTCGAGTGCCTCTAGTCGAGCAATTGCCCCAGCACGTTCCCGCTCGGCTTCTTGCTCCTCGAGCTTTGTTGCTTGCAATTCCTTTTCCGCTTTTGCAAGTGCGCTCGCGGCCTCGTCGTGTTCACTGTCAAGGCCAAGTTCGCCAGCATCCATGCCTGCAACTTGGCTTTCCAGTGCAGTAAATTCTTGGGTGGCTTGATCTGCGCGCTCTTTGGCTTCTCGGAAGCGTTCGTCTAGGCGCTCAATTTCAGCGCTTCGTGCTTCTAACCTTGATTCAGCGGCAGCAACTTGTCCGGCAATGCGGGCAAGACCTTCGCGCCGATCGGCTACCGCTCGCGTTGCTGCTTGCAACCTGGCATCTTCAGCAGCTAACGCGGATTCTGCAGAAATTCGTTCACTGATTGCGGCGTTTAGTGCCATCCGATCAGAATCAACTTGACCAGCAAGTTCAGATTCTTGAACTCGTAATGCATGTGCTTCCCGATCAATTTCTTCTGGGTCGCGCCCGCGCTGCACTTCCTCCTCTTCGCTTTCACCCAAACGCACCCGCTCTTTTGCCAGCGCCATTGTCGAGCGAATTCGTTCCTGCTGGGCGCCAAGGCCATAAAAAGTATTTTGAGAGCGGTCAACTATTGGCGCAGATTCTGCAATCGCGGCATCAAGAATTGCTTCGCGCGCTTTTGCTGCAGTCAGTTCACTTTCAACTTCACTGCGACGTTCCCGCAATGCTGTTTCATCCGCGATTTCAGCAGCCAGCGCTAATTTCATTTGC
>JBDNJO010000011.1:0-22648 GCA_041687715.1 Candidatus Nanopelagicales bacterium | reverse complement strand
GCCCACGTGATCTAAATAGGTAGGCATGACAGTGCAATGGCCTCCTTAATCACGCTCCCACTTGAACTTGCGCACACTGAAGAAAATCCCAATTATTAGCCAGACGACCAATACGAGGAAGGTGGTTTGGAGTTCCCAAGACTTTGCAACTTCTTGAGATGCAAATGAATCAGGCAGAAAAACTGACCGCATGCCTTGGGTCAGCCACTTCAAAGGAAAGATTGCGGCAACTTGTTGCATCCAGGTTGGAAGGAGAGTAAATACAAAAAAGACTCCGCTAATGAACTGCAGAACAATGACTATCGGGGTAACTACTGCGGATGCACCTCGGCCACTCTTTGGAACAGTCGAGAATGCGATACCGAGCGCGGTTGAACAGGCGCTTCCCAGTAAAACTAACCAAGCAAAGGTCAACCATTTACTGGAATCTGTTGGCATGTCTAATCCAAAGAAAGCAATTCCAAACCCAAAAAGCAACAAAATTTGAATGACCGTACTTACGAAAATGAGAATGGCTTTTCCAATGAAGTAACTAGATGCTGGCATCGGAGTTCCACGCAGGCGCTTAAGCGCACCTAGTTCACGTTCCATGGGAATTGTTATCGCTAAAGCTTGAAAACCAGTGTTAACAAGTCCCGAAGCAATCATTCCGGCAACAAAGTACTGTGAAAAGGTAACACCCGGTGCGATCGTGTCTTGAAACACCGAACCAAAAATTGCCAGCAAGATGACAGGAAACAACAGCGTAAAGATGACAGATTCTCGCTGGCGTGCAAACTGTCGAATCTCCAGTCCACCACGTCTGATACCTAATTTAAGCGCGCTGGGAATCTTGTTCATGAACGCCCCCAATCATTTCAAGATAGATATCTTCAAGTGATGGTCGAGTTACAACTAATTCTGGAATCTCACCATTGAATCTGGCCGCTAAAGAAGAAACTATTGCGGTCGGGTTATCGGTCTTTTCAGATTTAATCTGATCTCCATCTCGCCATTGAACAGTGGCTTGAGATATTGCCCTGCCCCCTAAGTCAGCAGGGGTAGAAATCTCCACAATCACACCTTTGTTAATGACAGCGACCCGATCAGCAAGCGCCTCAGCTTCATCCAAATAGTGCGTGGTCAGCAAAATTGTTGCTCCATCGCTTCGTAAAGTCTTTATGAGAGCCCAAAACGCACGACGAGCTTCAGGGTCAAATCCCGTTGTTGGTTCATCCAAAAAGATTAGCTCGGGATTTCCGATAATTCCTAGAGCCACATCTAGGCGACGACGTTGCCCGCCGGAGAGATTTCGAATCAATGCGTGTTCTTTTTCTTTTAAACCAACAGAGTTAATTACTTCGTCGACACCTAATGGATTTGAGTAATATCCAGTGAAATGATTAAGTGTCTCAAATACAGTTAGGTCGCCGGCATCAGCAGATGTTTGCAAAACAATACCAATTCTGTTTCGCCATTCACGTGCCTGATGTCCCCGGGTATTTGGATCAAAGCCTAAAACGGAAACTGTGCCTGAATCTCGTGTCCTGAATCCTTCGAGAATTTCTACTGTAGTTGTCTTACCGGCACCGTTAGGACCTAGTATCGAAAAAATCTCACCTTGCTCAATATTCAGGTCGATGCCACACACGGCGTGTACCTCACCATAACTTTTTGTGAGGCCTGCGACTTCTATCAGGCTCATGCGGTCAATTTAGCATGCGAAAAAATACCTGTGAACCCGGACATAAATTACCCATAGAAGCGCCAAAAAAATTTTCCGATTTGCTCAGGGTTAGTGCAAAGTTTGAACCAGCAAAAAGAATAAATCTGGAAAAATTTACCCTAACTAGTTCTACTGAGAGACGAGTCGGTCTGTAAGCCGGATTCTGTACGCTTGCGCGCGATGATCATCCATCTGCGATTGTTGTTACCAACAACCTCTTGCAACCTACCTGCAGGCATGTGACGGGCAGTCACCTGCGACTTGGTCTTGCTCCGAGTGGGGTTTACCTAGCTACCTATGTCGCCATAAGTACTGGTGAGCTCTTACCTCACCGTTTCACCCTTACCTAACTTCAAAGAAGTTCGGCGGTTTACTCTCTGTTGCACTTTCCCGTGGGTCGCCCCAGGTGGATGTTATCCACCACTCTTGCCCTATGGAGTCCGGACTTTCCTCGATGTATTGCTACACCGCGATCATCCGACCGACTCGTCTATAAATAAGGATAGGCAGTATCGCAATGGATGAACAATGACCAATAACGCGCGGTTAAGTTAAGCCTTCAAGCGCGCGTTAGTTGGGTCATAGAACGGCTCATCGCTAACTGTTGCTGGGACCAGAGTTCCGGCGCAATCCACCATAAAGTTTGATCCGGCTGGCACATCGGCTGGAATGTAGCCAAGGCCGCAGGCTCCCCCGATGGTGTGACCGTAGGCGCCAGAAGTTACGTGTCCAATTATTTTTCCATCGAGCAGGATTGATTCATCGTGCACGAATAATGGCTCCGGGATATCAAGCTTGATGTAGACCTGTCGATTCTTTGGGTTTTGCAATTTTTCTATTGCACTTCGGCCCAAGAAATCGCCCTTAGCTAAATTAACTGCAAAGCCAAGTGATGCTTTATACGGATCATCAACTGGTCCAACGTCATGACCAAGGTGGCGATAGCCCTTTTCAACTCGCAAACTATCTAATGCGTGATAACCAGCGCGGCGCAAACCCAGACCCTCGCCGGCTTCGATAACGGAATCATAAATTGAAACTGCTAAGTCATTGGTTGGATAAAGTTCGTAACCTATTTCGCCAACAAAACTCACGCGCAGACAAAGCGCAGAACCGTTGCCCACTTCAATCTCGCGCGCACTTCCCCAACCTTGTGCTTGGGTTGAAAAATCAGCCGGACTAATGCGCGATAACAGTTCGCGCGAATTAGGTCCCATGATTCCAATCGTGGCCATTGCAGCGCTGGCATCAAATACTGCTGCCCCGTGACCGCGAGCAGCGCGGCGGAACATGGCAAGTGTTTTGGTTTGGGACGCGGTTGGCGTTACGACTAAGAAACGATCTTCGGCAAGTCGAGTAATGGTGCCATCAAGTTCAATGCCACCAGCTTTATTAAGCATGAGAGTGTAAACAACGCGACCGATTCTCACATCTAGATTTGAAGTCACAACGGACTGCACAACTTTTAAGGCATCCGGACCAGCAACTTCAACTTTGGTAAATGTAGAAAGATCAAATACGGCAACTGCCTCGCGCGCAGCTTTATGTTCGGCGGCCGAGTGCGCAAACCAATTTTGGCGACCGTAGCTGTATTCGTATTCTCGCTTTACGCCGGCGGGAGCAAACCAGTTCGCGCGTTCGTAACCAACGAGCTCGCCAAATACTGCGCCAGCTGAATCAAGGCGATCATGAAGTGGGGAACGGCGAATGTTGCGCGCGGTGTAAGGCTGAAGTTGCGGCCAGTGCATTGCGTAAAGGCGTCCGAGTGCTTCATGAGTTCGATCATGAAGATACGGGCGGTTGGCTTGGTACTTAGAGAACCGCTGAACATCTACTCCTGAAACGTCATAAGTTGGCGATCCAGCAACGATCCATTCAGCTAATGCCCGACCCGCACCTGGCGCATAAATAATGCCTTGGCTATTAAATCCTGCGGCAATCCAAAGGCCATCAACTTCGGCTGTCTCCCCTAAACAAAAACTTGCATCTGGGGTAAATGATTCAGGTGCATTTAAGAATCTGGAGTAGTTCGCCGTCTTTAAGGCTGGAATACGATCTTCCGCGAAACCTTTTATTTGCGCAAAGTGATCCCAATCTGCATCGAACTCGCCAAATGCAAAATCTTTAGCAAGTGTGCGCGGGTCAACTGGAATACCATCTGGTTCAAAGGCGCCAACTACTAATGATCCGTTGTGGCCTCGTACATATAGATAGCCATCTAAGTCGCGCAATACCGGTAGTGGGATGTCCGCGCCTTCGATCGGATCGGTAGTTACGTGCACATGCGCAGCAGGATAAAGCGGAACCACAGCGCCACAGATCTCAGCTAACTCTCGGGTCCAAAGACCAGTGGCAAGTACCAAGTTTTCACATTCGACTACACCCAAACTTGTTTCAACGGCAGTGATTCGGCCATTAGTTTTTTGCACACCTGTAACACTCACGCCCTCGCGAATCGTAACTCCGCGGGTATGGGCGCCTTTAGCAAATGCCAACGCAGCCATTCCTGGGTTAACGTGCCCATCTTCGGCGTGATGCATTCCGCCGAGTAAGCCATCGGCTGTTGCCAGTGGGTGAAGTTCTGCCACACGCTGTGGCGAAATCAGCTCAGTAGCAATTCCATTGTGACGAGCAACCATGTCGCTGTATCTAAGTTCATCTAGACGACCTGAAGTTCGAGCCAAAGACAGCGAACCATTTTGGGCAAGTGAAACGTTGATGCCGGTTTCTTTTTCAATCGCCCGATAAGCATCAATTCCGTAATACGAAAGACTCGTCATCGCATGTGTTGCGCGGGAGCGAACAACTAATCCCGCCGCGTGCCAGCTCGTACCAGAGGCAACCGATGAACGCTCCAAAAGCAAAACATCTTTGTGTCCAAGTTCAGCTAAGTGGTAGGCAATGCTGGAGCCAACAACGCCCGCGCCAACGACAACGGTTTGAACTCTGGTTGGCAATGCTCGACTTTGCGCCTGGGCATCAAAGGATGTCGCTGTTAAGTCTTTTTCAAGCAAGTTATCCACGAAAGAAATTCCTCAGGTTTGATGTTCACTTTTTCTAAATCTGAGCCAAGCCTATTGGGCACAATTTCTTCGCGCTCTATAAAAGGAAAGACCCCGCAATAAGTATGAGTTACTGCGGGGCCTTTATTTCGCCAGAAGCTGACCTTGCCCTGCGGTGACACTGTTGCGATTCGTCGATGACGTACGCAATGGTCGATCCGGGGCGCCAACTCCTAACTAATTCATTCCTACGCCTGCCTAAACCCAGTGGCAAGTGGTTTGGGAAATGTTTACCAAGTTGTTGGCTGTGATTTTCGCCAAATTCGGATGAAAACGTTGATTACAGCGCGTCCACAATGACGTCTAAGCCCCAAGGGATTCCAATTTTTGTGGGCTTTATAACGGCAACATCCCGGGAAACTGTGGCAACTATGTTGGCTAACTCATCCACGTTGGAAATCGACTTCTTACTTTCCGCTAGGGCGCGAACGATTCGCCCTTTACTCGCCTTATTGGAATGACTCACAACTTTTGGTGGCCCTTTCAGCATACGCTGCAATATCCGCGGCACCACAACTTGATCCGCAATGGCAGCGGGCGTCACACCTAATTTCACATAATTTCCGGAGCGAAGATCAATAATAAATTCTTGGCTCATGGAAAGTGCGTCGGTGATTGCGGT
This sequence comes from Candidatus Nanopelagicales bacterium, assembly GCA_041687715.1. Classification (GTDB taxonomy): domain Bacteria; phylum Actinomycetota; class Actinomycetes; order S36-B12; family UBA5976; genus UBA5976. The sequence goes on along the minus strand of JBDNJO010000011.1, from coordinate 17,259 downwards.
GCTCCAAAACTTCGTAAGTGTTCCTATTTTTGGTACCACGGTGTCCCCTGATAATCGATACGCGGGAATCACATTAGATGCGCTAATCAAACCGAACAGCGCCGAGACAACAAAGTTTTCTTTTTCAAACTTTGTTTTCGCCGCTGGACTTAGTGTTGCGATACCAATTGCGTCATAAAGTACGCCAGTATAAATCGACCAAGCAGGACCAGTTGGCGCAGTCAACAACTGTTGATCACGCGCAATTTCAAAATCTTGTTTTGCACTGATACTTAAAATCGATCTTGTCTTTGCAGAAGGTCCTTTTGCCATCGCCACAACAGCTGCCAATAGTTCCTCGCGCTGAGAGGTTAATTGTGGATACGAAAGTTTTTTTAAATTTAAAACTTTCTTGTTAGTTCCATCTGTCTTACCTTCTGATGGTGGCAACAAAATCATGGGCGTTCGATGATTCCCGAACCACCGGCTAAATGTGTGTCGAGTGCTTCGTTGGCTAATGCATCCGCATGCTTATTGTCTTCTCGCGGGATCCAGGTATAGGTGACGTTGCCATAGGGAAGAATTTCGCGCGCAGCTAACGCAAGTTTTTGCATTTCTGGACTCTTGATTTTCCAACGTCCAGACATTTGTTCCACAACTAATTTGCTATCCATGCGAACTTCAACAAGTGCATCGGAATCAATTTCCAATATTGCACGTAGCCCTGCAACAAGTCCGCTGTATTCCGCAACATTGTTAGTGGCATGCCCTAAGACCGCGGCGCGCTCGGCAACGACTTCCCCAGTGTTTGCATTTCTAATTACGGTTCCATACGAAGAATGACCAGGGTTTCCACGGGAGGCGCCGTCGGCCTCCATTACAAAATGGGTCACAGACCCGACTCCGCGGTGCGAACTAAAATTCGACGACATTCATCACAGCGAACTATGGCATCAGCAGGTAGCCCGCGGATTTTGTCGAGTTCTTGCGCGTCAATGGCAATGTTGCAACCTTGACAGGTTCTACGTTGAATCAACGCAGCGCCGATACCGCCATGATCGCTGCGAATTTTGTCATACATAGCGATTAAGTCACTTGGCAGCGAATCAGAAATTTGAGTTCGCTGTGTTGTGAGCGAATTAATTTCAAAATCGATGTCAGCGAATACATCATCACGAGCTTGCGTTTTACTTGCCAATTTTTCCGTCGTTTGTGTTTCGCTACTTAATAACTCTGAAACTGCGCTTTGGGCATTCTCAAGATTCTGCATAATTTCAAGCTCAATGTCTTCGAGCTCCACTTGCCGCTTACCTAGTGTTGCAATTTCATGCTGCAAACTTTCCAATTCTTTTGGCGCAGATACAGCGCCAGAATCTAAACGATCTTGATCGCGCTGCGTTCGGGTCAATACTTGATCGACGTCTGCCTCAGCCTTTAACTGATTAAGTTTTAAGTCCGAGGCTTCAGTTTGCGCAGCAACTAAACGCATTTTGATTGATCCAAGTTCAACTTCAAGATCTTGAGTTTGGGAAATCTCTGGTGCGCTGACTCTCTTATGTTTGAGCTGCAGCAATTTGGTATCCATGGCCTGCAAATCCAGCAACGACTGTTGTTGCTCGGCACTTGCTGTTACGGCCATTAAAACTCCCAATTAAACAAAGCGAGCCAGCTTCTGGATTACAGACTACCTTCAACTGAATGTGAACCAGATCGCTCAGGCAACTAAATTCCAGCGTTCCTGCCGCAATTCAAACTTGCTAGCAATCTGCTCAAAGTCAGAATCGTTATGCACAACAACAATGTCTATTGCCCCCATTGCCGTGGCAGCAATCATGCAGTCGGCCACACTCTTTACGCTGATTCCAGACCAAGCAAGCTCACGGCGAATCACGCCAGCGGATCTGAAATCCTGGAGTGAATCAAAAGGTTCAGACGCCAAAGAGTCAATCAAGACCATTATTTGTGAGATCTCATGTTTTCTGGCACCGGCAATTAATTCCATTGCAATTGGCTCACACATCAAAATTGAATTTCCATTGCTCGTGCATTGCGCGAGCCGCTCTTTTGATTCCAGATCACCGCGAAAAATATTTACCCAAACACTTGTGTCAATCAAATAGCGGGTTACCACGTTTGAATCTCATCTGAGAACTTGCCATCTGGTGGGCCATCCCAGCCAATGCCAAAGACGCTATCGATTAACTTCATTTGATCCGTTTCTTCGATCAGGCGCCTGAGAGCCATCTCGACCGCGCTTTTCTTGGTTTCCAGCGAAAAGCGTTTCATCACGATGGCCAGCATTTCATCGTCGATATCTATGTTGGTTCTGCTCATACACATAGCATACACCTTGCGTGTGTATAAATTGGTAGATAAAAAAACCCCCGTTAGGGGGATTTCTATTTGGTGGGCGCTAAGGGACTCGAACCCCTGACCCTCTCGGTGTAAACGAGATGCTCTAGCCAACTGAGCTAAGCGCCCGACGTACTTGATTACCTTATCTAAAAGCAAGGAAAGTTTGAAATCGTCGATGGGGGTCTGGAAGCGAAAAGTACCAGGGCCGGTGACCTCGGGGCTGTATTGCTAGGTGACTAGCACTGGAAATGTTGCTAGGTGACTAGCACTGGAAATGTTGCTAGGTGACTAGCACTGGAAATGTTGCTAGGTGACTAGCAATGACCCAGGAAGCGAAAAGTACCAGGGCCGGTGAGTCTCGGGTCTACACCGGCCATGGCCTTCCTATTTCACACCGCAGCGGACAAGTCCGCATCTTTTAGAAAATAGCCAGATTTTTCTTTGAATTAAAGGGCCGCTAAAGCCTTCTTATAATCATCAGTATTACGAGCATCGCCTGGTCCATTAACTACGGACCATTTCAAAATCCCTGCTTTATCAATAATGAAAGTTCCGCGAGTTGAAAAGCCGCGTGGCTCAAACCAAGAGCCGTAAAGTTTCGAGACTTCGCCATGTGGCCAGAAATCTGAAAGTAATGGGTAATCAAATCCTTCTTGCTCAGCAAACACCTTTAGTGATGCATCGGTATCGCAGGAAATTCCTAAGATCTGCACGTCGTCAGTAACAAAGTCATTACCGCGATCACGAATCTCGCAAAGCTCGCCTGTGCAAATTCCAGTGAATGCCATTGGAAAGAAAACTAGAACCACATTTTTCTTGCCCCGGTAATCAGAAAGCTTTACTGGCTCACCAAACTGATTGGACAAAGTGAAATCTGGCGCTTCAGATCCAATTTCTACTGACATCGTGGCTCATTTCCTATTAGGTGAATTTAACTGAACTTGCGAAAGTTTATCTCAGCGCCGAGATTTAGGAGCAACAAGTCGAGTGCCTTGCCAGTCCTTTGCTGCGCTGATGTTACTTGTTGATTGCAGCCCAGATGTTGGCGCAGCATCTGCGATGTCTTCTGGCTCAACGTGACCTGAGCGACCAGGTTTTGGAGTCATTAACCAAATAACTCCGCTGTCAGCTAACGGTCCAAGTGCATCAACCAGTGCGTCAACTAAATCGCCATCATCTTCGCGCCACCATAGGAGCACTGCGTCAACTACATCGCCATAAGTTTCATCGACCAACTCTGCAACAGATGCAATCGCATCAGAAACAGACTTATCGCAATCGCTATCGAAGCCAAGCTCTTGGACTACTAGTCCTTCACCTAACGCAAACTTGCCAGCCAACCCCTGAAGGGTGCCTTCTTGTGAACTCACAGTCATAGTCCACCCGAGTAACGCGAAAAAGGCAACTGCAAACGACATATTGCCCGATTTTTAAATTCACCCTAAGTTGGACGCGATTACCGAAAGCGATACCCAGTCAGACACAATAGGAGGTGTAATTACTGATCAACCCCATAGTTCTATTACGGTCTAATCCAAGGCAGGTACCAAAAAGTGACCACCAATCCAGATCGCGATTCGCTACTGGCAGGCGGACTTCCTACTCAATATGTGGACGTCAACCCCGAGGAAACCCGGGAGTGGATCGAATCTCTGGATGCCTTAATAGCAACACATGGCGAGCAGCGCGCTCGACACATTATGTTGTCACTTCTTCGTCATTCTTCGGAAAAAAACGTAGGTGTGCCAAGCCTTCGTAGCACTGACTATATAAATACGATTTCCCCCGACCGGGAACCTGATTTCCCTGGTGATGAATATATTGAACGTCGAATTCGCGCCTACATTCGCTGGAACGCAGCAATGTTGGTCCACCGCGCACAGCGACCGGGTATTGGCGTTGGTGGACACATATCTACCTACGCATCGAGTGCCTCTTTATATGAAGTTGGGTTCAATCACTTTTTCCGCGGTCCAGAACATCCAGGCGGTGGCGATCAAGTCTTTTTCCAAGGGCACGCCTCTCCCGGAATGTATGCTCGCGCTTTCCTAGAAGGACGCTTAAGCGAAGATCGCCTTGATGGTTTCCGCCAGGAGTTATCAGCTGCGCCAAATGGTTTACCAAGTTACCCGCACCCTCGTTTGATGCCTGACTTCTGGCAGTTCCCCACAGTATCTATGGGCCTTGGTCCGATGAACGCAATTTACCAGGCACGCTTCAATCGCTACTTGCATCATCGCGGAATTAAAGACACTTCACAGCAACGCGTTTGGGCCTACTTGGGTGATGGCGAAATGGATGAGCCAGAATCACTTGGCACAATTGGAATTGCTGCTCGCGAAGAACTTGATAATTTAACTTTCGTTATCAACTGCAACCTGCAAAGACTAGATGGTCCGGTTCGTGGAAACGGAAAAATCATTCAAGAACTAGAATCTCATTTCCGCGGTGCAGGTTGGAACGTAATTAAAGTAATTTGGGGCCGTGAGTGGGATGAACTGCTTGCCAAGGACAACGACGGCGCGCTTGTTAATTTAATGAATCGCACACCAGATGGCGATTACCAAACTTACAAGACCGAAAACGGCGGCTTTGTTCGCGATAATTTCTTTGGCCGCGACCCTCGCACAAAAGCCATGGTTGAAGACTGGACAGATGACAAAGTCTGGAACTTAAAGCGCGGCGGACACGATTACAAAAAGATGTACGCAGCTTATGCAGCTGCGGAAGCTCACACCGGACAGCCAACTGTGATCCTGGCAAAGACCATCAAGGGCTGGACGCTTGGTTCGCACTTCGAAGGTCGAAATGCCACGCACCAAATGAAAAAACTAAATCATGAAGATCTTGCGGAATTCCGCGATCGCTTACTAATTCCACTTACTGATGCCCAACTTGACGACAAGTTGCCGCCTTACTTCCATCCCGGAGAAAATCACGAACATATTGAATACCTTCATGAACGTCGTCGCGCCTTAGGTGGCTACGTACCTTCACGTCGCACAAAAACCAAAGTATTAACGCTTCCTGGCGCTGAGACATACAAAGACATGAGTGCTGGTTCTGGAAACCAACCAGTTGCAACCACCATGGCATTTGTTCGACTGCTTCGAGAATTAGTGCGCGACAAGAACATTGGCAGTCGAATAGTTCCGATCATTCCGGATGAAGCGCGCACCTTTGGAATGGATAGCTTCTTCCCAACATTGAAGATTTATTCACCACACGGTCAGCAGTATTTATCAGTTGACCGCGAGTTAATGCTTTCGTATAAAGAATCAGAATCTGGACAGATTTTGCACGAAGGAATCAACGAAGCTGGATCGGTCGCTTCTTGGACTGCAGTTGCAACTTCATATGCAACTCACGATGAACCAATGATTCCGATTTATGTTTTCTATTCGATGTTTGGATTCCAGCGCACTGGTGATTCATTCTGGCTTGCGGGAGATCAAATGTCTCGCGGCTTTGTCATTGGCGCAACTGCCGGACGTACGACGCTTAATGGCGAAGGTCTGCAGCATGAAGATGGTCACTCACATCTACTCGCTGCAACTAACCCAGCGGTTGTTAGTTACGATCCTGCGTTTGGTTTTGAGATTGGGCACATAGTTCGCGATGGACTCGAGCGCATGTATGGCGAAAATCCAGAAGACATTTACTACTACTTAACGGTTTACAACGAACCATATGTTCAGCCGCCAGAGCCTGCCGGTGTTGATGTTGCAGGCATATTGCGCGGTATGTATTTACTCTCCCCCGAAACTCAAACCAAAGGCCCGCGTGCGCAGCTACTTGCTTCTGGTGTTTCCGTTCCGTGGGCGCTTGAAGCACAGAAACTTTTGCGCGAAGACTGGGGCGTTAGCGCTGATGTTTGGTCGGTTACTTCTTGGAATGAACTTCGTCGCGATGGGCTAAAAGTTGATCGCCACAATTTCTTGAATCCATCGGCTACGCCAGGCACTAGTTGGGTTACTGAAAAGCTAACTGGAACTGATGGTCCAGTAATCGCAGTTTCAGATTTCATGCGAGCAGTGCAGGATCAAATTCGGGACTGGGTTCCTAATGATTTCGTCTCACTAGGAACAGATGGTTGGGGTATGTCTGATACCCGAGGAGCACTTCGCCGCCACTTCTTAGTTGATGCACAAAGCATCGCGGTGCAAACTTTGGCCATGCTGGTAAAGCGTGGTGAAATACCAGCTGAGCGAGTACAAGAAGCAATCGATCGCTACGACCTAACTAATCCAAAAGCTGCATCCGCCGGAAACACCGAAGGTGGTGGCTGATGCGCGTTGCACTAGGCAAAACTGATCTGCAAGTTCATCCTCTTTGCCTAGGTGGAAACGTATTTGGCTGGAGCGCAAATACTGAGCAGTCCAATTTGGTGCTGGATGCGTATTCAAATGCTGGTGGAAACTTCATCGATTCTGCTGATATGTATTCCGAATGGCACAACGGAAATGTTGGCGGCGAGAGCGAGACCATAATTGGCGAATGGATGAAGCGCCGTGGTAATCGGGCACAGATTATTGTGGCAACTAAAGTTGCAAAACTATCGACTCGTCCAGGACTTGCGGCTGCAAACATTGCTAGCGCGGCCGAAGATTCATTGCGTCGACTCGGAACTGACTACATCGATATTTATTATGCGCATCATGACGATGAGTCAGTGCCGCTTGAAGAATCACTGACGGCATTTCACAAATTAATCACCGATGGCAAAGTGCGTTACATCGCCGCATCAAACTATTCGGCTGATCGCTTGGCTGAGGCATTAAAAGTGTCACGCGATTTGGGAATTAGTGAATACGTACTACTTCAGCCGCACTACAACGCGATTGTTCGAAATGTTTATGAAGGTGACCTGATCGCGCTAGCGGTTAAGGAAGAAATTCCAGTGCTGCCTTACTTCGCCCTCGCTGCAGGATTCCTAACTGGTAAATACCAGCCAGGTGTGAGCGTGGACAGCGTGCGCGCAGAAGACATGCCTGAATATATGAACGAACGTGGTTGGGCGATCTTGCACGCACTAACCGACATAGCGGCAACTCACAATGCACCAATCGCAGCAACCGCAATGGGCTGGCTGCGCGCCCAACCTGGCATCGCTGCGCCAATCGCCAGTGCTCGTACGCCCGAGCAGTTAGCGCAGATTCTGCCAATTGTTGAGTTATCGCGAGAACAGATAGCGCAAGTTAACGCACTTTAGCTAACTGGCACACTTTAAGACATGACACGTTCTATTCGCGCTACGGAATCCACTCCCGAGCGCATTGCTGCCGAGCACGCAGTTTTAGCCCGGCGCGTGCAACGTATGACTGGTGAATTAACCACGGCTGCAACAACTCAGATGGAAGCATTGCTCCCCTGGTTTTCTGCGCTTCCTGCCAACGAGCGAGCGTCCGTGAGCATAGTCGCGCAAAGTGGAATTTCTAATTTCGTGGAATGGTTTTCTGCTGGCTTGGAATCTAAGGATCATGTGGGTGATATTTTTTCCAGTGCGCCCAGGGAGTTAGCCCGCGCCCTCACCCTTCAGCAAACCGTTGAACTTGTTCGTACCTCTATGGCAGTGGTTGAAGAATTAGTAGAACACATTGCGGGTAGCAATCAATATCGTCAGTCTTATCTGCGAGAATCACTGCTTCGCTATTCCAGTGAGATTGCTTTTGCTGCCGCCGAGTTTTATGCGCGAGCAGCGGAAAATCGTGGTGCTTGGGATGCACGGCTACAGGATCTAGTTTTGGATGCGATTTTAGCTGGCAGTTCTGATGATGCTTTGCTCGCTCGCGCCGCTGCCGCAGGATGGGATGTTAACAAACACGTAGTTGCACTTGTTGGTCCAGTTCCTTCGACGCAGGTTGCAGTTGAAATTCACATGGAGCAAATTCGTCGCACTGCAAAATCTGCAAAGTTAGAAGTCATGGTTGGTGTGCACAACGATCGAATGATCACAATTGTTGGCGGCATCGATGCAACTGATGACCCTGCAGTTGTGGCGCGACCATTCGCTGGGCATTTTGGCGCTGGGACAGTTGTTGCTGGATCAATCGTTTCCACTTTGCAAGAAGCGCATGCCTCAGCACAAGAAGCTCTCTCTGGTTATCGCGCCCTTGGTTACTTGGCAGGCAGTCCTCGAGTTTTACGTGCTGCTGAATTAATTGCCGCCCGAGTAATTTCCGGTGACACTTCTGCGATTGAACCTTTAGTGGCGCAGCTGCGCTCAAGCTTGCGCGAGGATGTGCGCCAGACCTTGGCTTGCTATCTAGAGTCCGCGCCAACTATTGAGGGCTGTGCTCGAGCGCTATTTGTTCACGTAAATACCGTTCGATACCGCCTAAAGCGGGTTATGGAAGTAACTGGTTTAGACCCATTTGAGCCTGCAGATGCGCTAACCCTTCGAATTGCCCTAATGATCGAGCGAAATAGCCCTGATTTGTAGGTTACCTACAATAAATAGCCCTAGAATTTAGTGGATCGCGGTTAGTTTTAGCGGTTGCCTATACGAGAGACTAGAGCGTGCTTGCAGTAGTTGCCCCAGGTCAAGGTTCCCAAGTTCCCGGCTTTCTAACCCCTTGGTTGGAACTGCCTAATTTTGAAGATCGCCTCCGATGGCTAGGTACCGTTGCGGGCGTTGACCTCGTTGCCCATGGCACCACAAGCGATGAAGACACTATTCGCAACACGGCAATTGCCCAACCCTTGATCGTTGGGGTCGGACTAGTTTCCCTCCTTTCGTTATTTCCAAACCCTGGTGAAGCTTTTGCCAAGGTTGCCGTTGGAGCTGGGCATAGTGTTGGCGAAATTACTGCCGCTGTGGCAGCCCACGTAATTTCTGGCGAGCAAGCCATGGTCTTTGTTCGCGAGCGCGGCATTGCAATGGCTGCAGCGTCAGCGGTCACGCCAACTGGAATGTCCGCAGTACTTGGCGGGGAACGCGATGAAGTCATTGCCAAACTTGCCCAACATGGTTTAACTGCTGCAAATGAAAATGGCGCTGGTCAAATTGTTGCCGCTGGAACTTTCGAACAACTTACCGCCCTTGAAGCCGATCCACCTGCTGGCGCTCGAGTTCGGGCGCTTTCAGTTGCTGGCGCATTTCACACTAAGCACATGGCTCCAGCAGTTGGACTACTTGCGCAACATGCAAAAGCAATCTCGACTCACGATCCCAGAATTCCAGTACTTTCAAATACAGATGGAACTGTGGTGCAAGATGGCCGCGAATTTTTAAAGCGCTTGGTTACCCAAGTAAGTAACCCCGTTCGCTGGGACCTTTGCATGCAAACCATGCTTGACCTCGGGGTAACCGGCTTAATTGAATTGCCGCCAGCTGGAACATTAGTTGGCTTAGCAAAACGCGCAATGCCAGGTGTAGAAACAGTTTCCTTAAAGACGCCAGATGACTTGCCAGCAGCACTTGATTTAGTTGCGCGTCATGGCACCGAAACTGCTGTGACTGATTCCCCTACTTGGCGTTTAGTTGTTGCGCCGTTTAAGGGAACTATCGAATTTAATGTAAGTGAAGACCTAGGTACGGAACTTTCAGCCCGCACTAAAGTTGCAACAATTCGCACGCTGCGCGATGAGTATCCAGTTGAAGCTCCGCATGGTGGAACGATTGTGGAATGGCTCGTAACTGATGGTGATCCAGTTAATCCTGGACAACCACTTCTTCGCTTGCACCCAAAGGCCGGCTCGTGATTTCCCTTGTCACCCCTGCGCCAGTTGCGCACGCTGGACTACTGGGCCTTGGTGTCTTTCGCCCCGAGCGCATAGTTACCAATGACGAAATCTGTTTGCGAGTTGATTCAAATGATGAATGGATTCAAGAACGCTCAGGAATTATTGAACGTCGACATGCTGGACCAGATGAAACCGTAGTCACCATGGCAACGGCCGCAGCACTTAAGGCACTTGACGACGCGGGAATTTCAGCAGAGCAATTAGACATGGTCATGATTGCAACCGTTACTCACCGATACCAAACTCCTTCAGCTGCAGTTGAGGTTGCTGCCGCGATTGGCGCTGTGAATGCTGCTGCGCTAGACACCTCAGCTGCTTGCGCCGGTTTTTGTTATAGCCTTGGAATTGCAGATGGCATGATCCGTTCTGGAGTTGCTAAATACATTTTGCTAATTGGCGCCGAGAAGCTTTCAGAAATTTTAAACTTTGAAGATCGTGGCACTGCGTTCTTATTTGCTGATGGCGCTGGCGCGGTAATCGTGGGTGAAACCAAGGCGCAAGGTATTGGTCCAACAATTTGGGGAGCTGATGGCACGCAGCGAGATGCAATCATCATGGATCCAGATATCTTTACTGCTGAGCGAACCGGTACGCCTTCAGTATTAACCATGCAAGGTCAGCAAGTTTTTCGTTGGGCAGTTAGCCAAATGGGCGATGCCTGCACGCGAGCTATGACTGCCGCCGGTGTGACTGTTGAAGACTTAGCTGCCTTTGTTCCGCATCAAGCGAACAACCGCATTACTGATGCGTTGGTCAAGCAACTTGAGATGCCAGAACGCGTTGCAATCGCGCGCGACATTGCGTTTTCAGGAAACACATCAGCCGCTTCAGTGCCATTAGCCTTGGCTCGACTTCGCGAAAACGGCGAAGTTAAAAGTGGGGATTTGATTTTGATGGTTGGCTTCGGTGCTGGCCTAGTTCACGCTGCGCAAGTAGCACTCGTCCCATAAGTTTCGAGAATCGAAAGATTTTCGAATAACGACCCGCACACTGCGGGAAGTCCATTACTAAAGGAGATAACTATGTCGCAGGAAATCCTCGCGGGCCTAGCCGAGATCGTAAATGAAGTTGCTGGTATCCCAGCAGAGTCAGTAAAGATGGAAAAGTCGTTCGTTGATGACTTAGATGTTGACTCATTGTCAATGGTTGAAGTTGTTATGGCATGTGAAGACAAGTTTGGCGTAACCATTCCAGACACTGAAGTTAAGAACCTAAACACTGTTGCCGATGCAGTTAACTACATCGCAGCCAACAAGGCATAACCAGTTTTGATGTGGCGGGTGATTTCGAAATTACTCGCCACATAAAAACTAAATCAAGACCTATTAGATTTTTATTCATCTTGTTAAACACGAAAGGTCGACAACAATGAACCGTACGGTTGTCGTTACAGGGCTTGGCGCTATTACCCCACTGGGTGGAGACGTTGCCACAACTTGGGATGCACTTCTTGCTGCGCGCTCTGGAACTCATTTACTTGAGGGTCCAAGATTTGCGGAGCTGCCAGTTCGGATCGCAGGAACTGCAAAAGTTGATCCCGAAAGTATTCTTGAGCCATACGAAGTGCGGCGCATGGATCGCTCGCAACAGCTAGCGCTTATTGCTGCTCGTGAAGCTTGGGCGGATGCCGGATCACCAGAGATTGAACAAGGTCGACTTGGTGTCGTTGTTGGTTCTGGCGTTGGTGGGGCAATTTCGCTGATGGAACAATATGACATTTTGCGTGAACGTGGGGCCTCCCGGGTTTCGCCAATGACGGTTCCAATGTTGATGCCAAACGGTCCGGCCGCAGTAATTGGTCTAGAGCTTGGTGCAATGGCTGGTGTTCACACCCCAGTTTCAGCTTGTGCCTCCGGCGCCGAAGCAATTGGTTACGGCGCCGAAATGATTCGTACCGGTCGCGCTGATGTCGTTGTCTGTGGTGGCACTGAAGGCTGCATCCATCCGCTGACTATTGCGGCATTTGCTGCAATGCGCGCACTTTCAACTTTGCATGAAAATGCTGCTGGGGCTTCTCGCCCATTTGATCGGGACCGTGACGGTTTCGTAATGGCTGAAGGCGCAGCAATAATTGTTTTGGAATCTGAAGAGTTTGCAAAGGCGCGTGGCGCAAAAGTATATGCAACTTATGGTGGTCAAGGTATCGCAGCTGATGCACATCACATTGCGCAACCTGAACCTGAAGGTCGCGGAATTATCTTGGCAATGAATCGCGCACTTGCTGACGCGAATCTGACACCTAAAGATATTTTCCACGTGAGCGCACATGCCACAAGCACACCTGCTGGCGATGTTGCCGAAGCGAAAGCAATTCGCAAAGTACTTGGCGCAGATGCTGACCATGCACCTGTAACTGCAGTGAAGGGCGTAGCTGGTCACTTACTCGGCGGCGCTGGCTCACTTGCTGCAATTGGCGCGATCTTGTCTATCAAGAATCGTGTGGTACCGCCAGTAGGCAACTTAGAGAATCTGGCTGACGGCGTAGACGTTGACGTTGTGATGTCAAAGCCGCGCGAATTACCTGAGGGCGATATCGCTGCACTGAGTAATTCATTTGGCTTCGGTGGCCACGACATTGTGTTGGCATTCCGGAACTACTCATGAGCGCTGTAATCGATAAGAAGTTACTAGCGCCACTGCGCCTTACTTCACTTTTCGATGAGGGCACTTTGGAATATGTTGCAGGCCAAGTTGATGGCATCGGCGCAGTTTCCGCCACAGGAAAAATCAATGGTCGCCCAGTTGTGGCATTCGCAAATGATCCTTCGTTTCAAGGTGGCGCACTAGGCGCTGCTGAGGGCGCAGTAATTGTTGATGCTTACGCCATTGCTATGGCGCAACAATGTCCAATCGTTGGAATCTGGCACTCTGGTGGCGCTCGCCTTCAAGAAGGTATCGGTGCCCTAAAACCCTTCGGTGACATTTTTCGCGTAATGACTCACGCCTCGGGCAAGATTCCACAAGTATCTGTTGTTCTTGGACCTGCTGCTGGTGGCGGCGCTTACGGTCCCGCACTTACTGACATCGTGATCTTGGGACCAGAAGGAAGAATCTTTGTTACAGGTCCTGATGTAGTTCGATCTGTAACAGGCGAAGATGTGGACATGCTGCGCTTGGGTGGTCCAGAACCTCATGGCCGGCGAAGCGGCGTAGTGCACGTTGTTAGTTTGACCGAAGAACAAGCTATGGCTGATACCCGAAACATCACTGACTTACTTGGTAATCAAGGAATGCTCGACACTTCCAAGATTTCAGATGTAGACATGGGCGCACTCTTACCAGAACAAAATAACCGTGCGTACGACGCGCATCCAATTGTTGATTCTGTTGTTGATGCTGGCACTGGAATTGAACTTCATCCGCGTTGGGCACCAAATATCATCACTACTCTGGGTCGCTTTGGTGGACGCACTGTCGGAGTAATTGCCAACAACCCACTTCGCTTAGGTGGTTGCTTGGATGCGACATCGGCAGAGAAAAGTGCGCGCTTTGTTCGCATGTGCGACGCACTTGGCGTCCCAATGATCGTGATGGTTGACGTTCCAGGTTACTTGCCTGGAGTTGGCCAAGAATGGGACGGCGTAGTTCGTCGCGGCGCTAAATTGCTGCACGCATTTGCCGAATGTGTCGTGCCGCGCATAACTTGTGTAACTCGTAAGTCATATGGCGGCGCATACATCGCAATGAATTCCAAGGCTCTTGGTGCTACCCGCGTAATGGCTTGGGAAGGCGCGGAAGTTGCTGTCATGGGTCCCCTTGCTGCGATTCGAATTTTGCATCGCCGCCGCCTAGCTGAAGTTCCACCAGATCAAAAAGATGCTGTTGAAGCAGAGCTTGCGGAAGAACACAAAATTACAGCTGGCGGCCTGCCAAAGTGCATTGAAATTGGCGCAGTGGATGAAATTGTAGAACCAACAAAAACTCGAACTGCAATTGCTGCTGCGTTAAAAGCTGCAGCCAATCCGGATGGTTCATTTCCACGTGGCAATCACGGCAACATTCCGCTTTAGTTGTAAAAAACTTTTTTACTAGTTAGCCAACTTGATGTAGCCAGCGAACTGGAATACCTTCGCCTGCATATCTAAATGGTTCAAGTTCACGATCCCACGGACCGCCAATAACTTCATCTACTGCGTCAACTAGAGAAGCCCCTTGCGCAGTCGCGTTGACTATTGCCGTGCGAAGTTTTTCCTCCGATATAAAACTCTCACCAAAGACACCCATTGGGCTTCGCCAAATTCCATGTGAAGGTGTTGATACGAAACGCTGTCCATCAAAGCCAGGACTTGGTTCTTCAGTAATTTCAAATCTTAAGTTTGGAAAACCGCGAAGTGCTACTGCGATTTTTGCTGACAAATCTGGCGCCCCGACCCAGGAAATTTCGCTGCGAACTGTGCCTGCAGCAACTGGCTGCGATACCCATTCCAAATTCACTGGCGTGCCCAATAGGCCACCTAAAGCCCATTCAATATGTGGGCTTAATGCTCGCGGGCTGCTATGAATGAACACAACGCCACGCGTGGTTGTCGAACTCGACATTTCGCTTCCTCCTGACTTCCTACAAACTGCCTTCCCCGACACGTTGTAGGACTCCAAGGAGTACTTAGGAAGAGAATAACCCCATGCGTCACATAAATACCACCTGACCCAGTGATTAACTTAATTTATTAATGAAATCCAGATGTTTAATGGGTTTTAGTCCTTGTTTTGCTCGACATTTTGCGAGATTCGCTGCGCCTGCTTTCCCAGAACCGGGACCCAAATTCAACGGCCAAGGCGTAACCTAAGCCTAGAATCGCATCAATTATGTAGTGCTCGCCACCAAAAACCAGGGCAAATGTCATCAAACTGACATAAAAAACAAAAAACGTTCGCAGCTTTAAGCCAGCTCGCGCCCAAAAGAATAAGGAAATCGTAACTGCCATGCCAGCGTGTAACGAGGGTATGGCTGCCACTTGGTTAACAACGCCCTGCCCAAGAGAAATAATCTGACCGGCAATTGGCAACCCAATTATTTCCCAGCCCCTAGTTGCGATTCGAGCAACTGGCTCCCCTATGCCTTCCTTGGCTGCATACCAAGGCGGGGCTGCTGGAACTAAAAGGTATGTAACTAGTGAGGCAAAAGAAATGGTGATAACCCGTCTTGCAAACATTGCCCAGAGCGCACGATTTTTTATGTACAGGATTCCAACTAGCGCCCAAGGTACAAAAAAGTGGGAAACATAAACGAGCGCAACTAAGGACTCCCACCAAGCAACTTGGTTTGGGTTATAAAGATTTTGCTGCAACCAAACAGTAGGAATCTGGCCATTAAATAACCAGCCAAACCAGGAAAGCTCGATGTTGTAAATTTCTTCAACACGCACTTTAAAGCCAAACGTATCCGCTGCTCCGCGCGAATAGTCATAACCATAGAGCAATAGAAAAAACGGTACCCAATCAGCAAATACTCGAGCTGCCCTCGTTGTCGTGCCGATTGCGAAAGCCAGTGACGCTGTCACAATCATCAACAGTTGAGTAGCTCGATCAAATGGAATGCCCTGCCAAATCACGTAACCCCCGGCTAACGTCACCCAAATCGCGACGGCAAACTTTCGCTCAATAGGCCAGGACCGCATATGAATTGCACATCTTTCTTTTCAGGGTTGAACCTAGCCTAATAGGTGCTTTCGGGCACAATAGGTTCATGTCCGCGCTACGCATCTCGCAAGTCTCGAGCATTGCTGAGATGGAAGACGTCAGCAACTTTTTTTGCCGAGTCTGGGCTGGTGGCCCCGAAGTTGTTCCCTTTGATTTGGGTTTAGCAGTTTTACATGTTGGTGCTTACTGCAGCGCTGCTTACCATGACGAGGAAATGGTTGCTGCTTCCTTTGGTTTTCGTGGAGTTTTTCAAGGTAAACAAATTTTGCACTCACATGTAACGGGATCATTTAAGCCAGGCGCTGGTTTTGAACTTAAGCAACATCAATTCAATTGGGCTAAAGAACAAGGAATCAGCGGAATAACTTGGTCCTTTGACCCACTGGTTCGTAAAAATTGCGTATTTAATTTCGTCAAACTAGGCGCAACGGCAGTTGAATACTTGCCTAATTTTTATGGCACCATGACTGATGAAATAAACGCTGGCGATGACTCAGATCGGCTATTTGTCTATTGGGATTTAGCAGCAAAACATTCAAACCAAAATAATCCCAGCAAGTCAGTGAGTGTTGAAATACCCGAGGACATAGCGCAGCTTCGGAAAACTGATTTGGTAAGTGCGCAAAACTGGCGCAAGCAAACGCGCGCATTAATCGAACCACTCCTTGCTAAGGGATGGACTATTTCAGGTATGAAAGATCGAACGCACTTATTAATAGCCCCACCTAACTAGCGCGATAATCAGTAAAGGATTGTTATGAAGCTTGAAGCAGTAGAACTCATTCGCTTAAATGTTCCACTAAAGTCAGCATTTCGAACTTCGGAAGGCTCAGTCACTGTGCATGAAGTCGTTTGGGTGCACGCAATCACGGACGTCGGCGAAGGCTGGGCAGAGTGCGCAGCAAATGCCTTGCCTGATTATTCAAGTGAATATCACACTGGCGCTGGCGCAGTCTTGCAAGAATTTTTTATTCCCGAGCTTATGAAACTTGGAAACGATCTAACAGCTGAGAAAGTTGCACCTGCTTTGCATTGGGCAAAAGGGCATCGCATGGCTAAAGCAGCACTTGAAACAGCAGTACTTGATGCTCAGCTGCGCGCTGCTAATACTTCATTCGCAACTTATTTAGGCGCAGTTAAAACCAAAGTTCCAGCCGGAGTTTCTGTCGGCATCATGGATTCCCTTCCGGAGTTAATGGGGTTTGTTGAGGGCTACCTAGCCGATGGTTATTTGCGAATAAAACTAAAGATCGAACCAGGCTGGGATTATGAACCAGTGAAACTTGTGCGCGAAACTTTTGGATCAGAATTATTGCTGCAAGTAGATGCAAACACTGCCTATACGCGTAATGATTTTGACTTGCTTAAGCGACTTGATGAATTCAATTTATTACTGATTGAACAACCAATTGAAGAAGAAGACATCTTGGGCCACAAGAAACTTGCTGACTACATCCAGACACCAGTTTGCCTAGATGAATCAATTGTTTCTGCTGGTGTGGCTCGCGATGCCATTGAACTTGGCGCCACTGAAATCAT
>JBDNJO010000090.1:0-6817 GCA_041687715.1 Candidatus Nanopelagicales bacterium | reverse complement strand
TCGATTGGTTCGCCACAGTGTGGACAGGCAAACGCTGACATGTTTTCGATAACACCGCTCACACGTTGATTAACTTGTGGCGCCAACATTCCCGCGCGGATTGCTACATCAGCAGCAGCTGGTTGTGGGGTAGTGACAATGATTAGTTCACTCTGGGGCAACAAGTGGGCAGTACTAATTGCAATGTCTCCTGTGCCTGGCGGTAAGTCCAGCAACAAGATGTCTAGGTCACCCCACCAAACTTCACTTAAGAATGATTCCAGGTACCTGTGCAACATGGGCCCACGCATAGCGACTGGCTCATGGCGACCCTTTGGCTTAAGCGGAAGCATCGACATTACACGCACGCCATGACCTTGAGGTGGCATAATCATGTTTTCCACTTTTAGGGGCGCTTCGGTGATGCCCATCATGTCGGGAATTGAGTGACCGTAGATATCAGCATCAACAATGCCAACTACTAAACCATCAAGTGCCATTGCTACCGCGAGATTGGTTGTAACTGAGGATTTTCCAACTCCGCCTTTGCCAGAAGCAATTGCATAAATGCGTGTTAGCGAACCGGGCAGGTTAAAACGAATTTCTTTTGTTGGGCCTTGAAGTTTCTCGCGTAGCGCAGTTCGCTGCTCGGGACTCATGACATCAAGCTCGACCTCGACTTTAGTTACGTCACGAACTTTTGAAACTGCGTCCTTGACGCTATTAACAATTGTGTCTTGCATAGGACAGGCTGAAATTGTTAAATAGACACCAACTGTTACCGTGCCACCAGAAATGGCAACATCCTTAACCATTCCAATGTCAGTTATTGGGCGACGGATTTCTGGATCAATTACGGTAGCTAGCGCGGCTTGCACGGCTTCTTGGTTTACGCTCATGAAGTTTCTGAATCACCCTTATTGTCGGTTTGTTGAATCTCTTTAAATTCTTCCAGTAAGTCGCGGATCTCGCCACGTAGGTAGTCACGCGTTACTACCTCACCAAGTGCCAATCGAAGCGAAGCAATTTCCCGAGTTAGAAAATCGGTGTCAGCTAAGAGTCGCTCAGTTTGTTCGCGATCTTCTTGAAACCTAACACGATCACGATCGGCCTGTCGATTTTGCGCTAACAAAATTAGTGGCGCAGCGTAGGAAGCTTGCAGCGAAAGCGCCAAAGTTAAAAATAGAAATGGGAATGCATCGATGCGAAATTCACCAGGGGCGAAAATATTCCAAAGCAGCCAGCTAAACACGACAAATGTCATGTAGCCCAAGAAGCGCCAAGATCCTAGAAAGCGAGCTACTCGCTCGCTAACGCGACCAGCCGTATCAGAATCAACAGTTGGACGAAGTGAACGAGTGCGTAGTAATGGCTGATCCAAACGCGGTCCGCGTAGTTTGACTTTTTCGTTGGGTGCCATGATCAGCCCTCCTCATCTATCTCGTTTTCTCGCCAATTTTCTGGCAACATGTGGTCGATAACATCGTCAATTGTGACGGCGCCTAACAATTGATCATTCTCGTCTACAACAGGCAATGCGACCAAGTCGTACGTTGCAAAGTAACGAGCTACTTGTCCAAGAGGTGCCCCTGGGCCAATAGGGGTAAGGGAAGTATCCAATACTCCAGAAACTAGACCAGCAGGTGGCTCACGTAACAATCGCTGCACATGCGCGACTCCAATGTATTTCCCAGTTGGAGTTTCAAGTGGGGCGCGCGTGACATAAACCTGGGACGCGAGTGCGGGGGAAAGTTGTGGTTGACGAACCCGCGCTAAAGCTTCCGCAATCGTGGCGTCAGTGGAAACCACGATGGGCTCAGTTGTCATCATGCCACCGGCGCTGAAATCATCGTAGGTAAGCAAGCGACGTAGGTCATCTGCTTCATCTTGTTCCATCGCACCTAAGTATTTTTCGGCTTGCTCTAGCGGTAATTCGGATAGTAAATCAGCTGCGTCATCTGGATCCATTTCTTCCAGAACATCGCGCGCACGCTCTAAACCAAGTTCAGACATGATTTCAACACGATCATCTTCTGGAAGTTCTTCAAATACATCGGCGAGCTTTGCAACATCAAGACCACTGATTAGTTCCAAGCGACGTTTCTGAGGAAGTTCCTGTAGCAAATTTGCCAGGTCAGCAGGACGCATACTTTCGATGGAAGCGAGTAGTGCATCAACTGGTTGCTCGGCAGATTGGGTAAACAATTCTGAAACATCATTCCAAGGAACTGTTAATGTCGCGCCACGCCTACCAAATCTAGCGCCAGCTTTACGAATAAATAATCGACTTACGTTCCATTCTGAATTACGTTCTTGTGTCATACCAATGTCATGAATAGTTACTTGCTCACCAGTTTCAATGAGTGTTACTCGATTATCGAGTAACTGGGCCACGACCAAAACTTCCTCTGCGCGACCTTCAAAGCGGCGTAAGTTGACAACGCCACTTGTAACAACTGAGCCAGGTTCGATCGAAGTAATGCGCGCCATAGGAACAAAGATTCGGCGCCTAGGCGCTACTTCAACGACAAAACCAGAAACAATTGGCGCTCGACCAGTGGATCGCGGGGTCACAACGACATCACGAATCTTGCCTACTTGATCTCCTGCAGAGTCAAATACGCCAGCCCCAACCAAGCGGGCTAGGTATACGCGGGTTTGTGTAGTGCTCACCTCTTGAGGTTACTCGCTAGGGGCTATATCTAAAGAATCCGAATTAGATCAAAAACCTTGAATTACTTGTGATGTAACGCGATATTCATTTAAGGTCAAGTGCAACTACATTGTTTACACAGTGCGATCTAGCGTTACTTAATAGCAAAGGAAATGCCATGAACCAGACCATGAGATTTGAAGGTAAGACTGCGATCGTAACCGGTGGCGCCGGTGGTATCGGAACTGCAATTTGTCAACGCCTTGCAGGCGAAGGCGCTTTCGTGGTTGTGACTGACACTAATTCCGAGAATGCCGAAAAAGTTGCTGCAGATATAACTTCCAGTGGCGGCCTAGCCGTTGCAATACCGGCTGATATCTCAAAAGAGAACGAGTGCGTAGCTTTAATTGAAAAAGTTTTTGCATTGCGCGGGCAAATAGATGTACTTGTTAACAATGCTGGAATTATGCGTCGCGGAAATATTTTAGATATTTCAGTGCAGGACTGGAATGATTTATTTGCAGTAAACATCAATTCGATGTTTCATTTATGCCGAGCAGCGTTGCCACACATAATCGCTGGTGGCGGTGGTGCCATTGTTAATACGGCATCACAATGGGGTTTATACCCAGCGCCAAATTGCATTGGCTATAACGTGACAAAGGCAGCTGTTGCATCCTTCTCACAAAATCTTGCACGTGACTACGCGCCACATAATGTTCGCGTCAATGCTGTTTGCCCTGGTGAAATCCACACTCCAATGTTGGAAGCGGGTGCAAAACGATCTGGCCGCACAATTGCAGATCTTGATGCACTAGTTCCATTTGGACGAGTTGGGCGCCCGGATGAAGTAGCTGCTTTAGTTGCTTTCTTAGCATCCGAAGAAGCAGCGTTCATGTGTGGATCTCTAGTTGAAATAACTGGCGCTCAACCTGTCGCCTAATCTGTATCGTAGCCTGATGTTATGCGCGGTAAACCTGGAACATTTCTAGCGGGACTTGCGCGCCGACTTACCAAAATTGAAATATCTGGACTGGAAAATCTGGCAATTTTGGATAAGCCTGGCCCGGCAATGATTGTGATTAACCACACCACGATCGTTGACGTTGTAGTTGTAGTTGGAACATTGCATAAATATGGCTTCACAGTTGATGGCCCATGTAAAAAACTTGAGACGAATCCCTGCGTACATCGCCGCCACCTACGTCCAATTGGCACCTCGGATATGTGGAATTTTCCGTTGGCCAAACAAATCGTCACTGGCAGTGGAATAATTCCAACTGATCAATTTAATGGCAGTAGTGCCTATCGAGCAGCGCTAACTGCGCTTAAAAATAATGAATGCATTTTGATTTATCCCGAGGGCGACGTGCAAATAAATGAGCAAGCTTCACCTCGTCCGTGGCGTCGTGGCACAACCGCACTGGCAAAAGCCGTAGCGATTCCGATAGTTCCAATTGCGCACCATGACAGTAGAAAGCTCGGCACGGGAAGTGTTCATCGCAGCATCTTGCAGGCATTATCTCGAGTGGTTAAGCGCCCAACAATTCACTTAATGATTGGAAGCCCAATACTTGCAAGTGAAATAGCTAACTTGAATGAAACCCAAGCAAATGCTTATTTAGAAGGCGAGCTGCTTAGTCTTTGGACAAAAGTTAGCTCGTTAACTTAGGAATCTTTTTGGCTACTTCGCGTTCGATTACGTTGACGTGGGGTGCGGTCTTTGGGAGCGGATTTCTCGCCCGAACTTTGTACACTTCTGCCGGTTGAAGTCTTTCTTGGCGCACTCGAAGTCTTGTTGCTTCCTTGTGAACTTCCAGAACCAGTTCGACCTGAACTTGACCGGTTGGAACCAGAACGATTTGCTGGTGGCTTGCTGGAATTTCCGCGGCGTCCAGCATTAGCACCAGTCTCACCTAGATCCTCAAGTTTTTCGCCAGCTAAACCTTCGCGGGTACGCGCTGAACCTGGCAACTCGCCAGTGGTGCCAGCTGGAATTCCAAGGCCAACATAAACATGCTCACTTGATGAATAAGTTTCGATGGGATCATGGAACGCCAAGCCAAGTGTGCGGTTAATCATTTGCCAGCGATTGATGTCTTGCCAATCAACAAGTGTGATTGCAACACCAGATGCACCCGCTCGGCCAGTACGACCAACTCGGTGCAAATAAGTTTTTTCATCATCGGGGCACTCGTAATTAATAACGTGTGTTACATCTGCAACGTCAATACCGCGGGCAGCAACATCAGTTGCCACCAAGACATCTACTTTGCCGCTACGAAACGCGCGTAGTGCTTGTTCGCGAGCACCTTGACCTAAGTCGCCGTGCACCGCAGCAGAAGCAAACCCGCGATTTGCTAAATCCTCTGCAAGCTTGCCGGCAACTCTCTTAGTGCGGCAAAAAATCATTGTGAGTCCGCGACCTTCAGCTTGCAGGACGCGCGCAACAAGTTCTGGCTTATCCATTTGGTGACAGCGCCACACATGTTGCTCGATGGCATCAACAATTGAAGAATCACTTGTTGGATCTGATGCGCGAATGTGAGTCGGCTGTGTCATGTAGCGACGAGCGAGTGCAACGATTTGTCCAGGCATGGTTGCCGAGAACAACATCGTTTGGCGACTAGCTGGCGTCTTGCTGACTAAAGTTTCAACATCAGGCAAGAAACCCATGTCGAGCATCTCATCGGCCTCATCTAAAACTAAAACTTTAATTGCGCTTAGATCTAAGTGACCTTGTTTGATCATGTCGATTAATCGACCGGGAGTTCCGGCAATTACTTCTACGCCGTTTTTTAATGCTTCAACTTGTGGCTCGTAAGCTTTGCCACCATAGAGACTTAAAACCCGGGCACCCATATTTTTGCCCGCAGTTTCTAAATCTGCAGCAACTTGGATTGCAAGTTCGCGAGTTGGGACGATGACCAGACCTTGTGGTTTTCCAGCGTGCTTGAAATTAGCCCATTCTGGGTTAGTTGGGCTGATTACCTGAGTAAGCAGCGGAATGCCAAAACCTAAGGTTTTACCAGTTCCAGTTTTAGCTTGGCCGATTAGATCTTGGCCAGCCATGGCAAGGGGCAAAGTTAATTCTTGAATGGGGAAAGCATCAATGATGCCTTTGCTGGCCAAAGCCGAGCAGATGTCTTGGGGAACGCCGAGATCGGCAAAACTAGCGATGAGAAAACTCCTGGTAACTATAAGGACAAAAACACACATTTTCGTGGATAGTTTCAATCGTACCCTGATATCGCCTACCCTTAAGCGTTGTGACTAGTCCTGCGGAAATTGACCTACTTGGTGTGCTTGCATATGGCGAGTTAGTGGCTTTTGAGCGCACGGCTGCCGATGCCAGACTGGCGCCAACTTTGGCAGACAAGGCAGCCTTAGGCGCAATGGCGGCTGCTGAGTTTGAGCACTATAAAAAAGTCTCCGCACATCTTGCCAAATTAGGTCACGATCCATTTGAAGCAATGAAACCTTTTGTAGAACCTCTAAACCAATTTCACAACACATTAACTCCACGCGATTGGCTTGAAGGATTACTCAAGGCATATGTGGGCGATGGCATCACAAATGATTTTTACCGAGAAATTTCTGCTCACATTGGATCGGATACGGCCATTTTAGTTTCCGAAGTTCTCATCGATGTTGGGCAAGCTAACTTTTCTATTGATCGAATTAGGCAAGCAATTTCACACGATCCAAAAGTATCTGGCCGCCTAGCGCTCTGGGGCCGGCGACTAATGGGAGAGATGATCAGTCAAGCAACACTTGTTGCTGCGACCCGTCCCGCTCTTCAAGACTTATTTTTAAGACCATCGGGTAGCGACGCAGCAACTAGCGCAACAGAGTTAGTAGTTATGGTTAATCGGCTAACGGTTGGCCACGCAAAGCGTATGGATGTTTTAGGTTTAGCTAGCTAAACCTAAAACATCCCAAGAAACGCTGTGTTTATTCCTGGCACGCGTAATGCGTGCCAGGGTAGGACTGGCGTCCTAAAACATCTCAATAAATAATCATTCGTTTTAAGTCCAGCGAGTTAAACCTAAAACTTTTTAATGCCCAGCAATTCCGGTGATTCGGATGTTGAAATTTCGTCCCGCGTCAATTGAATAGTAGAGATTAGTTCCTGCTAAAACTGCAATCTCATCGCCGTTTGAAGTAAGAGCTCGCACTTCACCG
>JBDNJO010000089.1:0-40444 GCA_041687715.1 Candidatus Nanopelagicales bacterium | reverse complement strand
TCCTCTCGTCTCCGCAGACAAATACCCTCACCCTTTCGGGTGGGGGTTTTTGTCTGTCCGGAATTAAGAACGCGAGGATTTGGGAGGAGCGAAGCGACGGTTCCTCTCGTCTCCGCAGCCGAGTGCGTGATTGCGTGCAATCACTTGCAATCGGAATGAAAATCAGCAGAATGCCTAATCGACCCCGCCCACAAGGGCGGGGTCTTTTTTATTGCGTTTAGAGCGGTGGGGATTTGGGAAGAGCTCGCGTTAGCGAGCGATGGTTCCTCTCGTATCCGCAGCCGAGTGCGTGAGGCTTTGTGAGAGAACTAAACCCCTGCGAGGGTTCCGAGCACAATCACCCATCCGAGAATCGATTTAGATGTGAGACTCAAAACAATGTAGGCCTTTTCGCCGTATGCGTAGACCTTCCATTTCCCGATTTTTTTGTACTGTAAGAACATGTTGATCGCGAAAGTGTTGAAGAAGATAAAGGTCAGAAGAAATGCAAATTGGGCATACGCCGGAATCGCATCTGCAATGTTGTTGGTGGAAACCACAAAGTAAAGGCCGCCCATAATCCAAGGAACGATTCCCGCCAACACACCGACGTTAAAGGAGAACCAGCTGGTTTTCTCGGTGAGTTGATTGTGCATCTCCATCATCAGGCCCATCATGTTCATGATGAAATTCAGGGTGAACATGAAAACGATCGTAGAAATCTCTATAAGTCCACCGAGCATCAATAGGACAACAAGCATCAGCGAGGAACTGATTGCGTATTCCCACCAACGAGCAGGGTTAATGCCCTTCTCTATATCCCTTTCATAGCGACGGACATACCAGGGTGAGGAGATAAAAAGGTGTGCGAAAGCAGAGAGCCACAAGAATATGGGTGCAATCAAAGCAACCGAAAACTCAAAAAGAATTTCGGTTTCGGGCCCAATACCCTCGGGAGTTTCAGTAAAGAACCGAGTGATGACTGGAATCCGAGTTTCTTCATTAAGAATAAGGAACAACACAAATCCCTGCGCCAAATGGAAGACTCCAGCAACCCGATTAAATTTTTGGAGTTGCTTACCCAATGCGGTTTCTGGCTTCATTTCTCAACTTTCTCTCGTCTAAGAATTCCAACTTAGCAAGTGGAAGTAAGGGATTCAATTCAACTCTTCTCCTCCCAACAAAAAATTATGTTTTTTTATGTTTTTGCTCCACAAATCCGAGTGGCGAAACCCACAGTGCTGACATAGCGTGCTATCTATGACAACTTTTAGCCCCAATCCGCCTGATCACTTGCCAAGCAATCTTTCTGCACTTCTTGCCTCTGGGTATCATGCTCGAAGCGTAAAGCAAGAGTTGAGAGATAACTTGCTGAACCGATTGCGGTCTGGCCAAGCGACACTGCCTGGAATTGTTGGATTTGAGGACACGGTTGGTCCACAAGTAGAACGCGCCATTCTTGCTGGACACGATTTCGTATTACTTGGAGAAAGGGGTCAAGGGAAAACCCGAATTATCCGATCACTTGTTGGCCTGCTTGATGAATGGCTGCCAATTGTTGAAGGTTGTGAAATCAATGACGAACCAACTGCGCCAGTTTGTGCGCGTTGTCAAAGACTGGCGAATGAACTGGGCGAGGCATTGCCTATTTCGTGGCGACATCGCAGCGAACGATACGGTGAAAAGCTTGCGACTCCAGATACTTCAGTGGGCGACTTAGTTGGCGATGTCGATCCCGTAAAAGTTTCTGAGGGACGACTCCTGGGTGACCCGGAAACTATTCACTTTGGACTGATACCAAGAACAAACCGAGGAATTTTTGCTTTAAACGAGTTGCCAGATTTAGTTGAGCGGATTCAGGTCGCATTATTAAATGTTTTAGAAGAACGGGACATTCAAGTTCGCGGATATAATTTGCGACTGCCACTAGACATGTTGGTCGTCGCAAGTGCGAATCCAGAAGATTACACGAATCGAGGTCGAATTATTACGCCACTTAAGGATCGCTTTGGAGCAGAGATTCGTACTCACTATCCACTAGATCTAGAACTTGAGATTGCCCTATTGGAACAAGAGGCAAAAATTCAGGCTGTTATACCTCGTCACATTCTGGACATAGTTGCTCGATTCACCCGCTTAGTCCGAGCATCAAAATCAGTCGATCAGCGAAGCGGAGTATCAGCGCGCTTTTCTATCGCTTGTGTTGAGGAGTTGTCTGGAGCAGCAATGCGCCGAGCTGCCATTGCTGGTGACGACGAACCTGTCGCCCGGGTTGGCGATCTAGTTGATGTCGTACCAGCATTGCGCGGCAAAGTTGAATTCGATGTCAGTGAGGAAGGCTTTGAGGCAGAAACCTTGGTACTTCTTGCCAGACAAGCAACTGCTGAATCTTGGCGTGCGTTGCTTGGTGGTCAAAACTCGCGACCTTTCCTTACGAATTTAGTGGAGTGGTTTGATGCAGGAAATACCCTTGCCACTTCTGATGTCATGAGTGGTCGAGAAATTTTGTCCGCAATTGGACCAATGGAGGGTCTGGGTTCAGTTGTTGGGTCTGCAGAACTAAATATGGCTGAGACACCGGGACTAACTGCTGCATGTGTCGAATTTGCTGCGGAAGGATTGTGGCTGACTCGACGAATTGATAAGGATTACGTCGGCGCTGGTGTCACATATGCCGGAGTACCACCAAAAATTACTGAGACCAATGATGGAGCGAACTCTTGACCCGAGGTCGCCCATCTCTTTATGGCCATTTTCAAGGTGGTCCCGATCCACTTGCGCCCAGAGTTGATGCTGGCGCAGGTGTCGATGACATAGGGAAAAGGATTCTTGCTGGGGAAAGCGTTCAAGACGCACTTCGCGACATGCTGCGGTCAGGAGGCAAGGATCGCAAAGGCTTGGGCGAAATGGCCCGTGCGTTGCAGGATCGAAAGAAGCAATTGCGCGAATCAGGAAGCATGGATGGACTTCTCAGTGATCTGCGGGACATGCTAGAGGCAGCTGTTGACCTTGAGCGCAGCGAACTTTTTCGCAATCCAACGGATGAGGCCCGATTTTCTGAAGTGGTACTCGACGCACTTCCCAATGATGTCCCGCGGGCCATGTCAGAGCTCGCTAATTATTCCTGGATGTCCCCAGACGCAGCGGATATCTTTCGCCAAATGCAAGAGCGGCTGCGTAAGGACGTAATAGATCAACAGTTTGCTGGGTTGAGCGAGTCAGCTCAAAATCTGTCGGATCCTAAAGTTCAAGCAGCTATGGCCGACATGATGCGAGACCTTAATGAATTACTTGAGTCTGCGCGCGCTGGAACTGCAACTGATGATGATTACAAGAATTTCATCGAAGACCATAAAGATTTTTTTCCAAATGCTCCCGATAATTTAGAAGAGTTTATTGATGAACTAGCAAGACAATCTGCCGCTATGGACCGAATGCTTGCCTCGATGACTCCCGAACAACGCGCTGAGTTATCAGAGGCTATGCAACAAGCACTCTCTGACATGGGCTTGCAAAACGAAATGGCTAAGTTGCAAGAAAATCTCAAACTGATGCGACCTGAATTTTCTCGTCAACGTGGGCCTGGTCTAACTGGTGAAACTCCCCTTGGACTTCCTGATGCAACGCGAGTGCTATCAGAAATGGCAGATGTCGAATCTTTAATTTCTGAGTTATCTGACGCGCAGGCAATGTCTGACATGTCACAAATTGATTTTGATAAGGCAGAAAGTGTTTTAGGGCGTGGTTTTCGTGATGACCTACAAACCTTGGAGCAAATGCAACGCGAATTAGTCGACCAAGGATACCTAATTGGCGAAGGTGATAATTTGCGACTCAGCCCGAAAGCTATTCGCAGGATAGGTCAATCAGCATTACGCGAGGTTTTCAAAGATATCGATAGCGCCAAGCGTGGGGATCATGAAAATCGGCGTGCTGGCTCAAATGGCGAAGTGACAGGTACTTATCGAGACTGGCGCTTTGGTGAAGATAGAGCAGTAGACATGGTTCGTACCGTGCAAAATGCAAGTAGTCGACGCTTGGCAACTGGGTCAAAAGTAAAACTAGCGACCGAGGACTTCGCTGTCACTGAAACTGAAACATTGTCTAAAGCAGCCATTGCCTTACTTGTTGACCAGTCATCTTCTATGCTCGCGAATGAAACTTGGGGCGCTGCCAAAACAATGGCGTTGGCTTTGAATGCATTAACTGCCACGAGCTATCCACTTGATGCCTTACAAGTGATTGGATTTGCCGATCTGGCACGCGTGATTGATCCAATGCAGATCCCAGATCTAAAAGCTAGTGAGGTTCCAGGGACCAATTTGCAGCACGCACTAATGCTTGCAGGAAGATTTTTAGATCGCCACCCAACTTCGCAGCGGATCGTATTGGTCGTAACAGATGGCGAGCCAACTGCGCATCTCTTGCCTGATGGACGATCGTGGTTTGATTGGCCACCTTCAAGGGAGACAATTTCTGAAACTGTGTTGCAAGTTGATGCAATGACTCGTCGCAAGGTTGCGATCTCGTGGTTTCGACTTGGAGATGAGCCAAGACTTGCGCGATTCCTCGATGACATGGCAAGGCGCAATGGTGGCAAAGTGCTCGCACCAGCAACATCTCGGCTTGGTGATTTTGTGATTAGTGACTACATGCGCGCGCGTTCAAGAACAAATTAAGACATAAAGTCAAACTTTATTTCTGTCCCATAATTTGTCGCTCATCATGTGGCAAATTTCCCTGGAATCACCAACACCTAGTTGCTGAGGAGGTTAGCGTCCACTGGAAGAGGGTGGGCTCCAAGAAATTGGCCATAGAACCAAAGAGTTGATTCCTGATCAGGTGATCCTAAGTTATAAATTTCATGGACAACAGGTCCAGCAATTTCTGCATCAACTTCACCGCGTAAATATGCGTTCACTGATTTTTTTTCTAATTGAAATGCACGAATAATCCATTCATATGCGGCTAGCTCTCCAGTGAAGATCAAACTCAATGGAGCTGATGTCACTGCAGTTTTCGCATCATGACACTGCAGAGTCCACAAACCCTCCCCGTCATTTGACTTCGTAAATCTATATTCCCACAGCCCAGGTCCAGGAATACTTTCATTTAACAAAATATTTACTTCCTAACTGGGCTTAGAGTTTACACAATTTTATTCTTGTTCAATAACCCGTTCTATTTCACTGCCACAATACGAACACTTAATCGCATCATCACTGATTGCTTTCAAGCAAAAAGGGCAAGTTGGAAGTTCCGGATCAAGGCACCCTTTGCAATATGTTTCGTTCTCCCATTGGGTAACACCCCAGTTTGGGTTTCTTCGAATCGAAGGAGGCTGCAGACTTTTTCCGCAAACTCGACATTCACTCGCCATGTCGAGCTAGCTCCGCACGTCCGCTGCTGGAAATGGCACGCGGTCATCTAACTTCATCGATAACCGACCTGCCGTCCGCCAAACTCTTGCCAACGCGTCGCTATCTTCATCGGTAATTAAATTCCCCATCACGCGAAGTGCTAACTTCATAAATGTGCGAGAGCGCATGCCAACCGGTCCACCCTTGGCTAAAAATCCAGGGACTGTTAGAAATCCAGAAATTCTTCGCGCGATGGAAAACGCTGCTCCATAATGTGTGCGAAGCTGCGCCGGCCAAGCAACGGAAAAATCTGTTTCCGTCTCCAGCATCTCTGCAGCAAGTCGACCAGTTTCTAATCCGTAATCAATACCTTCACCATTGAGCGGATTCACACATCCTGCGGCATCACCGATAAACATAAAATTCTTTCCAGCAATTCCCGAAACAGCCCCACCCATTGGTAATAAGAAAGACCACGGTAAACGAATATCGCCTGAAAGTTTCCAGTCCTCACGTTGTTGATCAGTGTAACTACTCATTAATGTGCGAAGGTTCACATCTGCCGGTCGCTTTTGTGTTGCAAGAGTGCCGACACCTACATTTACTTCACCATTAGCAAGTGGAAATATCCAGCCATAACCAGACAGGATTTCGTTCTGATCCCCGCGCAATTCCAAGTGTGATGAAATCCATGGATCATCGTGACGTTCACTCTTTATATAACCGCGAGCAGCAACACCGTATGCAGTATCACGATGCCATTCACGCCCAAGTTTTCGGCCCAATTGAGAACGTGCACCATCTGCGATGATGACCGAATTCGCATGAATCGTCACGATGCCAGAGACTGTTTTAACAATTACTGATTTGATCACTCCGGCATCAAGCACCACATCAGTTGCGGTGTAACCTTCTAAAACTTTTGCGCCTGCAGCTTTTGCAATCCACATAATTTGTTCATCAAGTTCAAGCCTTGGGGCTGCGCCGCCATAATTCGGTAACGATCCTCCTGGCCAAGGAAGAAATAATTCTTGCCCAAACCCAGATGCGCGCAGGCCCAAGTTACGGGCACGTCCTGCGAGCCAGTCACTTAAGCCGATTGCATTTAGTTCCGAAATTGCTCGGGGAGTTAAACCATCACCGCATGGTTTATCGCGCGGAAAAGTGGCTGAGTCAATAAGTGTTACTTGGCGGCCTGCGCGAGCAGCATAAGTTGCAGCCGAAGAACCAGCAGGTCCCGCGCCAACTATCAGCACATCAGTTTGAATTTCGCTCACTGTCTTATTCTCTCGCGTTGCCGAAATAAGCGCATATCTAGCCAGAACTTAGGGCAGTAACAGTTCAGCGTTAAACGACGCCAAACAATCGATCGCCCGCATCGCCCAAACCTGGGACTATGTAACCCTTTTCATTTAACTTTTCATCAACAACTGCAGTTACCAAAAGCACTTCAACGTCGCGACCTTCGAGTGATTTTTCAAGTGCTGCAATTCCTTCTGGCGCGGACAACAAGCAAATGGCAGTGATTTGATTCGCGCCACGTTCCAACATCAATTCGATGGCAGCAATAAGCGTGCCACCTGTTGCCAGCATTGGATCAAGCAAAAAAACGTGTCGACCTTTTAAGTTTCCAGGAATTCGATCAGCGTAAGTTGTTGGCTGCAAAGTGTCATGGTCACGAACCATGCCAAGAAAGCCGACTTCTGCAGTGGGCAATAACCGCGTCATGCCATCGAGCATGCCAAGTCCTGCGCGCAGAATTGGAATCACAACTGGAGTTGGTGCGGTAAGTCGGACACCTTGCGCTTTGGCAACTGGAGTTTGCACGGTTACTGGTTCCACGCGAATGTCCCGAGTGGCTTCATAAGCCAACAAAGTCACCAATTCATCTGCTAACCGGCGAAACGTCGGGGAATCTGTTTGCTCGTCGCGCAGCGCAGTTAGCTTGTGAGCTATCAACGGGTGATCTGTAATTAATGTGCGCACGTGCCAACATTAACTGCCTAGATGTGAATTTCTAGAGGCAGTGTTCATTTTGTTGCAGGTGGGACGTGAGTGAAAGATGTGTGTAGTTGTTCATCACAGCTAGATCACACTTTTGGATAATTGAGTGGTCAATGCGCGGGGAAAATGCCTTCAACGTAGACTTTTCCTGATAGTGCGAACGTCGTATTATCGATATGAGAGGAGCCCTCATTGTTGAAGGGTGTAAAACTTGCCTCCGTCCTAGCTGTAGCGTCATTAGCGCTGGCAGCTTGTGGATCGAGTAGCGATACCGCTGCAACTGCAGCACCAACAGAAGCTGCGGCAGCAGTTTTCAAAGTTGGAATGGCCTATGACCAAGACGGTAAGGGTGACGGATCGTTTAACGATGCT
The DNA here is from genome assembly GCA_041687715.1 of Candidatus Nanopelagicales bacterium. Lineage (GTDB taxonomy): Bacteria > Actinomycetota > Actinomycetes > S36-B12 > UBA5976 > UBA5976. The sequence continues at coordinate 32,729 of JBDNJO010000089.1, read as the reverse complement.
GCATTTGCTGGTCTATCAAAGGCACAGACTGATCTTGGTGTTGAAATCAAGGAAGTTAACTCAGGCGCAGGTGCAACAGATGCAGCTCGCGAAGAACTTTTGACTCTTCTAGCTGACGGTGGATACAACCCTGTTATTGCTGTTGGATTCGCATACAGCACTGCACTTGCTGCAGTTGCTCCAAAGTTCCCAGCAACAACATTCGCAATTGTTGACTCCGTTGTAGATTCACCAAACGTTGGATCATTGATCTTTGCTGCAGAGCAGGGTTCATACCTAACAGGTGTAATTGCAGCAACTGCATCAAAGTCAGGTCGCATTGGCTTTATCGGTGGTATGGAAATTGACCTAATCAAGGCTTTTGAAGCTGGCTTCAACGAAGGTGCGCGTTCCGTAAACGCTGACATCATCATCGATTCCAAGTACATGGGTCCTGCTGGCGATAACACTGCATGGAACGTGCCAGAAAAGGCAAAGACTGCAACTGACGGCATGATCGCTAATGGCGCAGATGTTATCTATGCAGCTGCTGGTGGCTCCGGTCTTGGAATGTTCCAGTCCGTTAAGGCCGCAGGCGCAGGTTACTGGGCAATCGGCGTTGACTCCGATCAGTACACCGTGCCAGCACTTGCTGAATACAAGGATTTCATCTTGACATCCATGTTGAAGCGCGTTGACGTAGCTGTATACGACGTAATCGCTGCCGTAGTAAACGGTGCTCCACTAGTTGGAATCACTAACTTTGACCTAAGCAAGAAAGGCGTTGGATACTCCAGCTCCAATCCTGCTGTTGCTGACTACGCTGCTGCCGCTGACGCTGCTGCCGCGAAGATTGCATCAGGCGAAGTTGTTGTTGGCACCATAGTTGAATAACAACTAAACAGATTGAGGCTCGGGTGGATTAATTTCCACCCGAGCCTCACTTTTTATTTGGGTTAGTCGTAAGTTTGGTTACTAGAATTGCATTATTTGAAGGGCTTGGTTTCAAGATATGAGCGAAAGTTCAGTAGCCGTAGAACTCCAAGGAATCTGGAAACGTTTTCCTGGAGTAATCGCAAATAGCAACATCAACTTGAAAGTTACTGCAGGGACCATTCACGCAATCGTTGGTGAAAACGGCGCGGGCAAATCGACTTTGATGAAGATTCTTTACGGCATGCAAAAAGCAGATGAAGGAACTATCTCAATTCACGGTACCTCCTTAGTTTTTAATTCACCAGCTGATGCAATTGCAGCAGGAATCGGTATGGTGCATCAGCATTTTATGTTGGCAGATAATTTCACAGTTTTAGAAAACATCATTTTAGGAAGTGAACCAAAATCTGGCGGTAAGTTAGATTTTGCAAAAGCACGGGAACTGATTTCAGATATTGCTGCTGAAAATGGTTTAGCAGTTGATCCAGATGTTTTAGTAGGCAAGCTTGGTGTTGGTGATCGGCAACGTATTGAGATTCTAAAAGTTCTTTATCGTGGTGCGCAAATTTTAATTCTTGATGAACCTACTGCCGTACTTGTTCCACATGAAGTGGAAGAATTGTTCAACACGCTTCGTGATTTAAAGAAACAAGGATTTACCGTTATTTTCATCAGCCACAAACTTGATGAAGTGCTTTCGATAGCAGATGAGATAACTGTCATTCGCCAGGGCACAACTGTTGGCAGCGTTAATCCCCATACCGAAAAAGTTTCAGCGCGCGATCTTGCCGAAATGATGGTTGGTAATGAATTGCCCACTCCGCAATCTGTCGGCAACACGATTCAAGACAAAGTTGTCCTTACCGTTGAAAACTTAAGTGTTCGTGCAACCGGTGGAAAAGCAGTCGTCGATGGAGTCTCGTTCAAAATTCGTGCTGGCGAAATTTTAGGTATAGCTGGGGTAGAAGGTAACGGGCAAGCAGAAATATTAAATGCTCTAATGGGAATTGAATCTTCAACTGGCAGAGTGCAATTTTTAGAAGAGGACATCAGCAAAAAATCCACACGCCATCGTCGTGATCTTGGAATCGGATTTATTCCAGAAGATCGCCAGCGCCAAGCTTTGTTACTTGAGGCACCGCTTTGGGAAAATAGAATGCTAGGGCATCAAACAAAAGCTCCGAACGCAAAGGGATTTTGGTTGAACCCGCGGGGCGCCAAAGCTGATACAAAACGCATTGTTGCTGAATATGACGTTCGTACACCAAGCATTGATGTAAATGCCAGCGCTCTTTCTGGTGGCAATCAGCAGAAATTAATTGTTGGTCGAGAAATGTCTGGTAATCCAAAACTATTAATTGCAGCGCACCCAACTCGTGGAGTAGACGTTGGCGCCCAGGCTGCAATCTGGGATCACATTCGCAACGCTCGGCAAGCGGGTCTTGCGGTGCTCTTGATTTCTGCAGATCTTGATGAACTTATTGGCTTAAGTGATTCCATAAAAGTTCTGCTCCGCGGAAAATTTGTAACAGACGCTGATCCAGCAACAGTCACGCCACAGGAACTAGGTACCGCCATGACTGGTGCTGGGAAGGCCGCATAATGAATCTTCGTCGTATCGGAACAAGTTTGATCGCGCCAGCAATTGGACTGGCCGTATCAATCGGGGCAACTGCTTTAATCTTGATCGCCATCGGTGCGAATGTAATAACTATTTTTTCATCCATGTGGACTTACGGAACTTCACCTCGGGCAATGACTTTAATGCTGAACTTAGCAACCGTTTATTTCTTGAGTGCATTAGCTGTTTCTATCGGATTCAAAATGAATCTTTTCAACATTGGTGTCAATGGTCAATACATTTTAGGTTCGCTGGCGGCCGCAGTTGTTGCCAGCAATTTACAACTTCCAAAAGTTATATCGATAACTCTGACAATTTTGACTGCGATGTTTGTTGGCGCCGCGTGGGCTGGAATTGCTGCCTGGCTTAAAGTTGCGCGTGGCGTGAGTGAAGTTATTTCAACAATCATGTTGAACTTCATTGCAATTGGAATCATTAGCTACTTGATCGTGCGAACAAGTATCGGCACTGAGACTAGCGTGAACATTCGCGGCACGAAATTGATTCCCGAATCAGGGATGTTGCGAGGAAGCGCATTTATCGATCCGGGAACAAAAGTTTATGGATTCTTCATAATTTCAATTTTTGTTGGTATTGCATATTGGTTCTTGCTAAATAGAACTAGGTTTGGGTTTGACTTAAGAGCAACAGGTAAGTCTGCAACCGCGGCTCGAACCAGTGGCGTCCAATCCACTCGTATGATCGTCACTGCGATGTTGCTTTCGGGAGCAATCGCTGGATTAGTCGGGCTTCCATACTTACTTGGTCAAACTGGTTCTTACAATTTGCAATTCCCAACTGAATGGGGATTCATTGGTATTGCAATCGCGCTCTTGGGTCGCAATAATCCACTTGGAATTGCAGTCGGCGCAATCTTTGTAGCGTTCCTAGATGTTTCAAGTGGTCAACTCGTTCTCGAAGGTGTTCCACGAGAAATTTCCACGATCATGCAAGGACTAATTGTCATTGTTGTAGTTATCTCTTATGAAGTGGTCAGGCGCAATCAAGTTAAGAGTGAGCAAAGAAATGTTGCTAAGGCTCTAGCAAAGCAGGAGGTGTCAGCATGACTTACTTAAAGTCGCGTCGCTTTATTGGAGCTGCTTTTACCGCGATCACGATGCTTTCGATCACTCGAACCATTACGAGTAATGGCGACTTAACTAGCACCGTAACGATTGCTCAGGCACTTGTATTTGCTTCACCAATTGCACTTGCTGGACTCGCTGGAATTTGGGCCGAGCGTGCGGGTGTTATCAACATTGGTTTAGAAGGAATGATGATCCTTGGCACATTTGGAGCTGGCTGGGCGGGTTGGCAATGGGGTGCTTGGGCTGGTGTTCTTGCTGGCATAGTTTTTGGCGCAATTGGTGGCCTATTACTTGCTGTTGCCACAGTCACTTTTGGTGTGGACCAAATTATTGCTGGTACGGCAATCAACTTGTTAGCGCTCGGAACAACGAAATTTCTAGCAATTTTACTTTTCACTAATGCGCCAGGCGGCGGACAAGCACAATCACCTCCAATCAAAGGCGAGATACCGGTCTTTACTGTGGATTCAATTGTCACTCCACTTTCGGCGCTGCATGAAGAAGGAATTTTCTTCGTGAGCGACTTAGCAGGCTTGGTAGCGGGACTGTTTTATAACATGTCGCTCTTAACAATCATTACGGTTTTACTTTTCGTAATGACAGGTTATGTACTTTGGAAAACGGCTATTGGTCTTCGGCTGCGCAGTGCTGGCGAGAATCCATGGGCAGCAGATTCACTTGGCGTGAAAGTAGTGCAATACAAGTACGCCGCAGTCGTGTTCTCCGGAATGCTTGCTGGTCTTGGTGGTGCATATCTTTCGATCGCATCTACAATTTACCGAAATGGAAATACTGCTGGTCGCGGTTACATTGGCTTGGCCACCATGATCTTTGGTGACTGGCGTCCAGGTGGAACTGCAGCTGGCGCAATGATGTTTGGTTACATCGATACTTTGCGGCTCATCGATTCGGGAAATCAAAACGTTAAGGGTTTGATTTTGCTGGGCGCCATTATTTTGCTTGCTATCGGTGCTTGGATGTTGCGAAGTGCAAAACGTAACGCTGCAATTGGCTTCTTGCTGCTTGCTTCGGTAATGGTTGGCGCATATTTCTCGGCCACATCTTTCCCACCAGAGGTTGCCCAAGTTGCTCCTTACATAACAACGTTGTTAGTACTGGCAACTGCTTCGCAGAATTTGCGACCGCCTGCCGCTGATGGAGTTCCCTATCGAAAGGGTGAGGACCACTAATGCAAATCAATTGGGATGAATTACGCGCCGCCGCAAGTAAAGCAATGTCGAATGCCTACGCGCCATACTCAAACTTTCCTGTCGGAGTTGCTGGCTTAGTTGATGATGGTCGAATTGTCACAGGATGCAATGTTGAAAATGCTGCCTATGGTGTAGCCCTTTGTGCTGAGTGTGGGCTTATCTCAAGTTTGATTTCAACGGGTGGCGGCAAGTTAGTTGCGGTTGCTTGTGTTGATCGTCATGGTAATTCATTGATGCCATGCGGTCGTTGCCGACAATTACTTTGGGAGCATGGTGGTCCTAACTGCTTACTTGATTCAGTTAGCGGAATTAAATCTATGTCTGAGATTTTGCCAGATGCCTTTGGCGCACACGATTTAATAGATCGGCTTTAAGTAATACTCTTATTACATGAGCACCGAGTCTTTTGTTGCGGTTGAAGTAATTGCCACAAAGCGCGATAAGCGCGAGTTAACAGATCAACAAATTGATTGGTTCGTTGGCGCCTACGTTCGTAATGTGATTGCTGAAGAACAAATGTCGGCTATGGCCATGGCGATTTTGTTGAACGGAATGAATCGGCGCGAGATTGTGCGCTGGACTAAGGCTTACATCGATTCTGGTGAGACTATGAATTGGTCACAACTTGGTCATCCCACTGCAGATAAACATTCAACCGGTGGAGTTGGCGACAAAATTACATTGCCCCTTGCTCCTCTAGTAGCTGCTTGTGGTGTGAGTGTGCCACAACTTTCAGGTCGAGGCCTAGGCCACACTGGTGGCACCCTCGACAAACTCGAATCAATTCCAGGTTGGCGAGCAAATCTTTCCAATCAGGAAATGTTTCAAGTCTTGAAAGAAACTGGCGCAGTTATATGTGCGGCCAGTGAAACCTTAGCGCCGGCTGATCGTCGAATCTATGCGCTGCGAGATGTAACAGGAACTGTGGAATCTATTCCACTAATTTCTGCTTCCATAATGAGTAAGAAAATTGCTGAAGGTACTGGTGCACTCGTTCTTGATGTCAAGGTTGGCTCTGGCGCATTCATGAAAACAGTGGACCAAGCGCGTGAGCTCGCAACAACTATGGTTGCTATCGGAAACGATGCGGGCGTAACAACTCGAGCTTTGTTGACGGCAATGGATGTGCCCCTTGGTCGAACTGCCGGTAACGCACTAGAAATTCAAGAATCTTTAGATGTACTCGCTGGTGGTGGACCCTCGGATGTGGTCGAACTGACTATTACGCTCGCGCGCGAGATGTTGGATGCATCGGGTTCCAACGGAACAAAAGATCCTGCCAATGCCTTAACTGATGGATCTGCCATGGATGTTTGGCGCAAAATGATTAGCGCCCAAGGTGGGGATGTTTCTGCTGCGCTACCAAAGGCAAAAGATTCCCATGATGTCATCGCGCAAAGTGATGGTTACCTAACCAAACTTGATGCACTTGCAGTTGGCATGGCTAGTTGGCGACTCGGTGCTGGTAGAGCGCGCAAAGAAGATGCCGTGCAAGCGGGCGCCGGAATCCAGTGGCATCTTGGCCATGGAGAGGCTGTCGTCAAAGGTCAGAAATTGTTTACGTTACATACTGATGAGCCTTCGAGATTTGATTCAGCACTGGAAGTCTTAACGACTGGTTATGCAATAGGCACTGAACAGGAAATCTCAGATCGACTACCGCTAATAATCGACCGCATAATTTAGGTCACCACTGTCTTTTCACAATCGCGAAAGTTCACAATCGCGACCATTTGAATGCACGCTGGCTAATTTCCGTTTGCCACTTCGCTTCGCGAAGCAAACGTCAAGCCTGACCTTTGAACAGACAAGTCTGCATTCAAATAGGAAGCAGCCTCGAGGAGATTCGATTCAGGTGCGAAGCACCTCACTAGGAAATCCGCCAAAGTCCAACCAAGAAAAAGGTATTATTTATTTATGCCTGAGTTAATTAGCGAACCAACCATGATCCCGGTACCTGGCGGTAAATCGATTGCTGAATACATCGGTCGAGTAAAAACTGGTGACAATGATGTATCAGTTGCTGTGATGCATGCACCAGCTGGTTGGTCTGAACCTGCCCAAGTCCCCCAGTTTGATGAATTCACAATTGTTATCACTGGCTCAATTGATGTTGAACATGCGGGCGAAACAATTAACGTAGGTGCTGGCCAAGCCCTGATAACCCGCGCTGGTGAGAAAGTTCGCTACTTAACCCGCGAGGATGCGCATTACGTTGCAATCTGTCTGCCTGCGTTTTCTCCTGAACTTGTGAATCGCGATGATGAATAATGATTTCTCCTGCTGTAATAAAAGCAATTCCTAAGGTTGTTTTGCATGATCACTTAGATGGTGGCTTGCGAGTTAGCACGATACTGGAATTAGCACATCAGCACGGATATTCCGCTTTGCCTTATGACACTGAAGCAGAACTTACTAATTGGTTTCACACTGCTGTACAAGGTTCACTCGAAGTTTATTTAGAAACTTTTGCCCACACAGTGGGTGTGATGCAGACACCTGATGCCTTACAGCGCGTTGCAAGTGAATGCGCTCAAGATTTAGCAGCTGATGGTGTTGTTTTTGCTGAGATTCGATTTGCACCTGAGTTACATACTGCAAAAGGATTAAGTTACCGTGAGGTCATAGACCATGTCTTACTTGGCTTTGCGCAAGGTGAGGATGCTGCTAAAGCTGCTGGAAACAACATCAAAATTGGTACGTTGCTAACTGCAATGCGGATGGCTGATGTCTCACTTGAAATTGCAAAGTTAGTAGTTGAATATCGCGATCGCGGTGTGGTTGGTTTTGATATTGCTGGAAAAGAAAAGGGTTACCCACCAACAGAACACATCGAAGCCTTCCAATACTTGCAGCGCAATAATGCGCATTTCACAATTCACGCTGGCGAAGCCTTTGGCTTGAAAAGTATTTGGGAAGCAATCCAATTTTGTGGCGCAGAGCGACTTGGGCATGGCGTGCGAATAATTGATGACATCACGGTAAATGCTGATGGCACAGTGACGCTGGGCGATTTAGCTGCATATGTTCGTGATCGTAGAATTCCACTTGAGCTATGTCCAAAGTCCAATGTAGATACTGGCGCAGCACCCAGCATTGCCGAACATCCGATTGGTTTATTGCGTAAGTTGAATTTTCGAGTAACCCTCAACACTGACAACCGGTTAATGTCGAATACTTCCATGTCATCAGAAATGACTTCGCTGGTAGAAGCTTTTGATTATTCCTTGCGCGATCTTGAATGGATGACTGTTAATGCGATGAAGAGTTCATTCTTACCCTTCAATGAACGCCTTGACATCATCAGTCACATCATTAAGCCTGGGTATGCCCGTCTTCGCGAACAAGTTGGCGCTTAGTAACTTCCTGTCGCAGCAACTCCATCCAGAATTGCGCGTGATCCAGAAAGTCCAAGTCTGGTGGCTCCAGCAGCGATTAATTCTTGGGCAAACTCCGCAGTTTTAATTCCACCTGATGCTTTGATACCCAGGCGGCCTCCAACCGTGTCGTGCATAACTTTGATAGCCCGAACATCAGCGCCACCTGCTGGGTGAAATCCAGTTGCAGTTTTAACAAAATCTGCTCCTGCAGCTTCGCAACGTCGGCAGGCTTCTGCAATTTGTTCATCCGTTAATGCTGCGGTCTCTAAAATAACTTTTAAAACTTTTCCTTCAGTGGCGGCTCGAACAGCGGCAACATCACTTTGGATGTAATCCCAGTCGCCCATGATCGCTCTACCCAAATCAATGACCATGTCGATTTCGTCAGCGCCTTGTTGAGCTGAGAGTTTCGCTTCTGCTGCTTTTACGCTGGACTCATGCTTGCCACTTGGAAAGCCGCATACCGTCGCCACTTTTACACCGTTAGACACATTTGCTACTGCTGTGACCACAAAGGTTGGTGAGACACAAACTGAATACGTTCCAAGTTGCGCTGCTTGCTCACAAAGTGAAATGACGTCAACAACAGTTGCTTCCGGTTTCAACAAAGTGTGGTCGATCATCTTCGCAAGTTGATTACGATCCATTAGTTGCCCCAATCAAGTAGCGGCGCTGCATCTTTTACTAAGTCTTGTAACGCCTTGTAAGAAATTTGTCTTGCTACAACCAAATCACTATTTCGAACTACGACTTCTAGGTAACACTTTATCTTTGGTTCCGTGCCACTAGGTCGAATAATTACCCGAGCATTATCCACTTCGATGTTGCCTGCCAAGTAAATAACAATTGCGTCAGTGGCTGGCAAATTGCCAAAGCCCAGAGCAAGATCATCGATCCTGCTTACTTTTAAAGTTCCCATCGACTTTGGTGGGCGCTCACGCAAGCTCTTCATAACTTCGCTGACTTGGTCGATGTGCGTTACCCGCACCACGATCTGATCAGTTGCATGATATCCATGCGTTATTGCGAGCTCATCCAAAATGTCCCAAGGAGTCCTTTGGGATTGCGCTAAATAAGCCATCAACTCCACAAACATTGCAGCTGCCGAGATCCCATCCTTGTCTTTAACATTTTGCGGATCAACGCAATATCCAAGGGCTTCTTCATAGCCAAAGAGTAAATTTGGAACTCGGGATACCCACTTGAATCCGGTGAGGGTGGCTTCGTAATTTAAACCAGCATGTTTTGCAATTTGTTCAAGCAACATCGAAGACACAATGGAATTTGCAAACGTACCAGTTAGTTTCTTAGAACTTCGCTCAATAATCCACCAAGCCAGTAAGCAACCAATTTGGTCTCCCCGCAATACAACCCATTGGTTATCACCTGTTGGTAACGCGATTGCAAGTCGATCGGCATCAGGATCATTTGCGATTATTACTTCTGAGCCAGATTCAATTGCCATTGCTACTGAAAGATTAAGCGCACCTTTTTCTTCTGGATTTGGAAACGTCACTGTAGGGAAAGCTGGATCTGGATCTCGCTGTTTAGCAACTGCTAGTGGCTCAGTAAATTCCGCGGCTAGAAACGCCTGCTGCAAAGTTTGCCAACCAACACCGTGCATCGCGGTATAAACACTTTTAATTTCTTTTCGTTGCACACTTGTTGTAGGTCCACTCGTTATCAAATGTGTGACGGTGTCAACGTAAGACTTTGTAACCGCTTCAGATAAAACTTCAACATCATTAGCAAGATTTATTTCGCGCACATCAACGACAGATCTAATTTGATTTGAGATATCCGTATCAACTGGAGAAACAATCTGTCGGCCATCACCTAAATACACTTTGTAGCCGTTGTCTTGGGCTGGATTATGACTTGCCGTAACCATCACTCCAGCACACGCAGCAAGGTGTGTAATTGAATATGCAAGCACAGGTGTTGGGATAACGTGATTAAAAATTATTGGTTTGAGTCCATAACCAGCCATAACCTGCGCTGTGTCAGTAGCAAATACTTCACTGTTATAGCGAGCATCAAAACCTATAACCACAGGTCTTCCGATATCACCATTTGCTACCAAGTACTTTGCTAACCCAGCCGCTGCTTGCAAAACAGTTACTCGGTTCATGCGATTTGGCCCTGGGCCAAGTGCTCCCCGCAAACCAGCAGTTCCAAATTCTAGTGGCGCAGAAAAGACAGCTTCAAGCTCTGCAAGTGAACTAACGTCAGTAGTCGCAGAAGCAACAAGTTTTGTGAGTTGATCACGAGTAACTGGATCAGGGTCTTGCGCAAGCCAAGAATCCGCCTGCGCTAATAATCCATTGGATATGCTCACTGGACTAGCGTAAAGCCCAAGTTGTTGAAGTTAGACTCAACTATGCACCTGCCACTTGCTGCAAACATCATTGCTGACACCGCGCCGTTGGTGCTTGATTTTGGTGTCGTACTTTTAGCGGCTGCAACAATGGGATACTTCGCGAGAAAAATTGGTCTTCCCGCTATCGTTGGCTACTTAATTACCGGCTTGGCGGTATCACCATTTACTCCTGGCTACACCGCGGATTCGGGGCAACTCACATTACTCGCTGAAATAGGCGTAGTACTTTTGCTGTTTGAAGTTGGAATTGAGATTAATCTTCCAAAATTGGGGCGAGAGCAAAAGGCGTTGTTGTGGGGTTCGCCACTACAACTACTAATCGGAATGTTGATTGGCACGCCAGTATTTTTATTACTTGATTTGTCAATTTTTGGAGCACTTTTGCTCGCGCTTGCAGTTGCGATGTCTTCAAGTGTGGTCATCGTCAACATCACTCGAAGTGGTCGTAGAACCACTGATGTGGCAACGGAGGAGGCCTTACTCGCTTGGAGTGTCTTACAAGACATAGTTGGCGTGGCAACTGCTTCGTTAATTTTGGTGCTCTTTGGTAACGACGACAGATCATTATTCGTTGCACTCGGCGGGCTTATCGGCTTTGGTCTTACTGCTTTTATTTCAGCGCGCTTACTACCTGGTTTGTTGCGTCGTGTTCGAGCAGCACCCGATCTATTTTTGATTTACTCGGTTGCCATCGGGCTAGTTCTGGCTGCGCTTGGAGCAATTGTCTTCGGTATCCCGATGGCGCTTGCTGCTTTCGTTGCTGGACTAGCAATTCGATCAGGTGAAGACACTGATGAGGTTAGAAGGGTGTTACTGCCATTTCGCGATCTTTTTGCCGTTCTATTCTTTGTCTTGATCGGTAGCTTGATTCAACCAAGTCAAATAGTCGGGGCGCTACCATTCGCATTGCTGTTATTGCTTTTGATGATTGTGGTCAAAACTTTCCCAACATATTTGATTATCAGATTCAGCAATATTAAATCCCGACCACTGCAACATTCAATTGGGCTCAGCCAAATGGGAGAGTTTTCCTTTGTTTTGGGCGCAGCTGGTCTTGCTACAGGAGCAATAAATCCAGAACAATTTACGGCAATTCTGCTTGCTGTATTACTTTCAATTATCGCATCTAGTGTCTTGGTAAGACTGTCAGTATATAAAACAGATTTAACTAGGAAGAATATCTAGTACGTCAGTTCGAATATTTTCTGGAGTGGTATTCGGGCTGTAGCGCTTAATGGACTTGCCATCAGGTGAAATCAAAAACTTAGTAAAGTTCCACTTAACTGTGCCACCAAGCAAGCTCTTTGAATTGTCCTTCAAGAATTTAAATATTGGGTGCGCATTCTTGCCATTTACATTTACTTTTTGGGAAAGCGGGAAATCTACTCCAAAATTAACTTTACAGAATTCATCTATTTCTTGATCGTTACCAGGTTCTTGATGAGCAAACTGATCGCATGGAAAACCAAGCACAATAAGCCCTTGATCTCGAAACTCCTCATTAAGCTTTTGTAAACCTTCATACTGTGGGGTAAAACCACATTTGCTAGCAGTGTTAACAATCAAAATTGGCTTGCCGGAATAGTCGGCTAGTGAGACAAGTTTGCCTCGGTTATCAGTGAATTCTAGATCGTAGATTGAAGTTGGTTTGGACATGACTCAATCGTCCCCTGATTACACAGTTGTGGCAAGCGCAGATTCTGTGTCCTTAAAAGCAACTAATAGATCATTAGTTATGGTGGGAACATGGAAACTTTGATAATTAATATGCGTTGGGCTGGTTATTTACTTATTGCCATTGGATTAATTAATTGGCGTTATCAAAATTCATTCATAGTAGGAGCTCCACTTTGGATGTTTGGTCTGGTATTAATTGCTGGCACTTACATTGCTGCCGTAAAAAAATTATTAGTTACTAAAATTGGCGCTGCCCTCGTTGGAATAATAATTGTTGTATTACTCGTCATGGCATTTACTGTCTAGGGTGTGATCGGATCAAATCTAATAATTGCTTGCACCATCATGTGATCTGAGCCTCGATAATTGTTATCAAAAGTTCCATCTTTATTTAGACGTAACGCCACTTGATAAGCATCTGCATTCAATCGATCACCTTTGTACATTACATAATCGATGCGTACTGGATTACTCGAAGTAATTGGGCGCTTTGGCCAACCAGACCGATTGTTTTTGGTGTAGGAAGCAGTGTAAGCATCACCGAAGAATTTATATTCATTAGTTGGAGCTTCGAATGAATCCAACCAACCAGACTTTGCTAATTCAAACAACATGCCCTTTGGCTCTCGAGCATCGTAGGAATTAAAATCGCCTACTAAAATCATTGGTATTCCCACAAGTCCACTTTTTGCATTTAGTTCTTCGGCCCACGGAGTAATCGCATCACCGATTAATTCCCGATCTTTCTTACCCACGCTATTCGTCTCATTATTCAAGTGGACGCTGATGATTAAGAAGGCACCACTTCCATTTAAACCTTCAAGGTAAGCCCAGGCAAACTCTCGATTTTTCGCGTACCTTAGGCCCTCGACAATATCTGAAAGCCTGCCTTGTCCAGCTGAAGGCAAGTTATTTGGAAGTTCCAACTGCTTAACTTTCTCTTGCTTAAATAAAATATGCGCAGAGTGGATACAAGTATTTGGCTCGCAGGTATCAATTCCGACATTAGTAGCGACGTAACCACCTGCAGTCGCTAACTGTTGAACATCACTCCATTGCGTCATGCGCTCGTCATTCGCGCCTCTTACTCGAATTGAAGTCGCTTCCTGCAACCCAATCACATCTGAATTTGATTCATTTATCGTTCGCCCGATCGCTTCCCTGCGCTTTGACCACGCCGGTATTGCAGTGCTGTTTGCTTTCGTGATGTTGAATGAAGCAAAAGTCAGACTTGGTATCGGTTCTATTGTTGGCGCCTGCGCAGGCAATGATGGCTCCACAACTAAAAGTGTTGGGGCAGGACTGATTGTTGGAATCACTTGGTTACGTTCGGGAATCCAATTCGATGCAGCCGGCGCTGCCACTAAAGCCACAATCACCAGCAGGATTGGGATGCTCATCAATTTGCTCTTACGAAGATCCGTAAACATTGAGTGGCCAGGTGCTTTTGGGGTCCTGCGCTTGCCGGTGCCAGATCCCAGTTTCCCCATGTATTCAACCTTAAGCCAGTAAGTAATCTCGAGATCAGGGCGTAAAAAAGTCCAAGATCCTTGAAATACCTAGGGTTTGGTTGTGCCAAGTAGAATTGAGTTAACTTATTACCCTGTAATTTCCCACATTTAGTGCATAACCAAGGAGTCGCAATGGGTTTGCTCGAAAACCTTGAACAACGCTTGGACCGAATCGTAAACGGCTCATTTTCAAAGGCTTTTAAGTCCGAAGTCCAGCCAGTTGAGCTTGGTGCGGCATTGCAACAGGAAATAGATAACCGAGCGGAAACTATAACTGGGCAAACGGTGGTTCCCAACATTTTCATCATTGAACTTGGCTCCGTTGATCATGATCGCCTAACCCCGTATTTTGAAACTCTCAGCGCCGAACTATCTGCCCTTGCAGATCAATACAGCAGCGAACAGCGCTATACAACTATTGATTCGGCGCACATCACATTTGACCTTGATTGCGTTTTAGAAACTGGCGTTTTTCGAATTAGAAGTACCGCGGCTGCAAGGCCGCTCGATGCACCCAGAGCAGCAGCGATAGACCCTGCGGTGACGCCTCAAGTTCCTATGTCTAGTTTTGCAATCGCTGCTAGTCCGTATTTAGTTTCTATTACCGGTGAAGAATTCAAAATCACTAAATCTGTTTCAAATGTCGGCCGTGGCGCAGAAGCTGACATTCAAATTGATGACTCAAGTGTTAGTAGATTGCACTGCGCAATCGTTTTAGGTTCAGATGTAGTTGTTCGAGATTTAGGTTCGACAAATGGCACCTTGGTTGATGGTATTAGTGCCACTGAAACTGTCGTGCGTGATGGATCAATAATTAAAATCGGAAACATAACACTTACTTACAAGAGTCAGTGACAAATTTATGTCAGAACTATTGCTCAGTATTTTACGAATCGGGTTTCTAGTAGCACTGTGGTGGTTTGTCCTAACTGTGGTTTCAGTACTACGCCGAGATCTACAAGCACCTCGTGATGCAAAACCGCTAACTCCTGCGCGTTCAACAAAACAACCAAGTCAACGTCCTACTCTTCGCTCTCGGAAAACATCAACCAAACTAGTAATTGTTGAAGGTGCCTTAACAGGAACTGTGTTGCCACTTGGTACGTCACCGATTTTAATTGGGCGGGCGCCAGATTCCACCGTCGTGTTGGACGACGATTTTGTAAGCACACACCATGCGCAGTTAACTCCAAATGGAAACCATTGGATCGTTGAAGATTTAGGTTCCACAAACGGAACTTGGATTGATCGCACTCGGATTTCAGCGCCAACGGTATTAAGGCCAGGGACGCAACTTCGTATTGGTCGAACCAGTATGGAATTGAGCTCATGAGTGGTTTGAGTCTGCGATTTGCTGCGCGCTCAGAAATTGGCAGAGTGCGTCGCAATAACGAGGATGCAGGTTATGCAGCGACTGATTTATTAGTAGTTGCTGATGGCATGGGTGGCCATGAAGCTGGGGAACTCGCTAGCGCAGCGACGATTGCAGCAATTGTTGCTGCTGCGGCATCATCTACTGGCGCAGACGAAGTACTAACACAACTTGCTGAAGCCGTGATTACCTCTGGCGAATACATTGCTGATGTTGTTGCTGCTAACCGTGATCTTGCTGGAATGGGAACCACTATGACAGTGGTGGCACTTCGAGAAGATCGAATCGCAATGGCGCATGTTGGAGATTCACGTGCATATCTATACCGCGCGAATGAACTACAGCAAATGACCAAAGATCACACATTTGTGCAGACCCTGGTCGATTCTGGCGAAATTACCCCTGCAGAAGCTGCAGTACATCCAAAGCGAAACCTAATGATGCGCGCTATCGATGGTATTCACGCGGTTGAAGTTGATTTATCAGTCCGGGAAACTCGAGAAGGTGATCGATACCTGCTTTGTAGTGATGGATTATGTGGCGTAATAGATTCCGAAACGATTGCAAAATGTCTTTCAGTAACAGATTTGACCAATGCAGTTACGTTGTTAATTGATGCGGCGATGTCCGCAGGAGCACCAGACAACATAACCGTGGTGGTAGCCGACGTTGTAAATGACCGTATCGACGTTGATCCTGTATTAATCGGATCTGCTGCTGATGAAGGTAATCAATCTAGATTGCCAGCAGTAGATTTTCCAGAAGAAGGCGATGCACCAAAATCTTTTTTTCAACCACTTGCTGTTGATAAAAAAGGTAGTTGGCTGGTTCCAGTCTTCACGACCCTTGGCATGATCACAATTTTTATTGCTGGAGCATTGTGGTGGCTTTCCAATCAATGGTTTGTTGGTGTTTATACGCAGAACCAAGTGGTCGCAATCTTTCAGGGAATTCCCGCTGGTGGTATGTATCGACTTGTTGAAGTCTCCACTTTGTCGGTTTCGCAATTGCCAGAATTTGAATTTAGTCAGGTTTATCAAACTTTTGAATCAGCCAATTTTGAGGATGCGCAGGCAGCTGTGACCAGGCTACAAAAAAGTGCTGACTTGTGTGAAATAGTTCCAGGTTCACCTGGGTGCCCAGTGGTGACACCATGAGTACGAACTTGATTCGCTATCGCGTTTCAACTCGTCGCTCGGCAGAACTTGCACTATTAATTGGAGCTTGGCTAATTGGGGTGTTTGCTTGGATTTTGGTGGATGCCTCAACAGATGCTGCGTCTTTAGGTGGGTGGACTTCACTAGTGAGTGCTGGAGTTTTGCTGCTGATAACTCATGGCGTTGTTAGATGGCAAGCACCGTATGCGGATCCACTTTTGTTACCATGCGTTGCAGCGTTGAACATGCTCGGTCTTGCAATGATCCACCGACTTGATGCGGCGGCGGCACAGCGCGCTGCAAGTAACGGAAGTCCACCACCTACGCCAGATGTTTATCTCCAACTAACTTGGATGTTGGTGGGACTAATTGCATTCATAGTTGTGTTGACATTCGTAGGTGATCATAGAAGATTGCAGCGCTTAACTTTTACGGCAGGCTTGGCTGGGATCGTGTTGTTGTTTCTTCCACTCTTGCCAGTTATCGGCAAGGAAGTTAACGGCGCGCAACTGTGGATTAGCATCTTTGGTTTAACTTTTCAGCCTGGTGAATTAGCCAAAGTCGCACTAACTATTTTCTTCGCTGGGTTCCTAGTTGGTCGCCGGCACTCCCTCGCTCTTGTCCATAGAAAGATTTTTGGAATCGGCATTCCTCGTGGTAAAGATGTTGGGCCACTTTTCCTAGTTTGGTTAGTTGCGCTCTTAGTTTTGATATTGGAACGCGATCTTGGCACTTCGCTTTTACTATTTGGACTATTCACAGTGATGCTTTATGTCGCTACTGGCCGCAGATCTTGGGTTGTGCTCGGTTCCTTGCTTTTAGCCGTTGGTGGCGCTTTTGCTTATCGACTGTTTGGCCACGTGCAGATTCGTTTCGATGTCTGGCTAAGGCCATTTGATGACGCCAATGGAAATGGCTATCAAATTGTGCAATCTCTGTATGGCCTTGCTAATGGTGGAATTTTTGGAACAGGTTGGGGTCAGGGATACCCACAACTTGTGCCGTTTGCGAAGACTGACTTTATAACTTCGGCGCTGGGTGAGGAACTTGGGCTGATGGGCCTAATTGCCATCTTGTTACTCTTCGCGATTATTGTTGAGCGCGGCGCCCGCGCTGCAGTTGCTACGCGTGATCCTTTCGGAAATCTATTTGCAATTGGACTTACTACCGTTATTGGACTGCAAACTTTCATCGTGATTGGTGGCGTCACTCGGTTAGTTCCATTGACTGGTTTAACAACTCCATTTTTGTCTTATGGTGGGTCTTCACTTGTAGCAAACTACATAATCATTGGTATCTTGATTCGAATTTCAAATGCTGCTCGCGCACCAGAAATTACTGATGCTGAATTAGTTTTACGACAAAATGTTGATACCAAATGATTAGGCAGATAAATCGAGTAACTGCGGCAATTATATTTTTACTTCTTGCGCTGATTATTAACATTTCTTACATTCAGGTTTTCAGTGCCCCAGATTTGCGCGGGCAGTCCGGAAATCAGCGCGTTATTCTCACTGAGTACTCGCACGAACGTGGTTCAATTTTGCTCGGCTCGCAATCAATTGCAGAATCAACCCCGACACTTAATGCGCTCAAGTACCTACGAACCTATCCAGATGAATCCATCTTTGCGCCAGTCACAGGTTTTTATTCAGTTCTATATGGCGCAACTGGAATTGAGTACGAAGCAAACAATGTTTTAGCTGGAAATGACAGTCGATTCTTTGTTGATCGGCTGCAACAACTTTTCGCCAATCGGGAACCTAAGGGTGGCGCTGTTCGATTAACTATTGATCCAGCTGCCCAAACGGCTGCAATGAAAGCATTGAATGGACGAACTGGCGCAGTAGTAGCAATTGATCCAACTACCGGTGCGATTTTGGCGTTAGCTAGCTCACCTTCGTTTGATCCAAATTTGTTATCAAGTCACGATGCTGCGCAAATCCAAAGTAACTATGAAGAACTTGATGCCGATCCCGAACAACCAATGTTGAATCGTCCTTTAGCTATGACGCTGCCCCCAGGTTCAACATTTAAATTAGTTACTGCTGCGGCTGCCTTGGAATCTGGACTTTACAACGCTACTTCCCAACTTCCCGGTCCTAAAGAAATTAACTTGCCAGGTACAGATGTTCAGCTTGGAAACTGGAATGACAAATCATGTGGCGCTGATGACGTGATCACATTGCAGCAAGCTTTAGAGATTTCCTGCAATACCGCGTTTGCTTGGCTCGGTATGGAAATTGGTGATACCGCAATTGGAGATCAGGCTAAGAAGTTTGGCTTCGAATCACAATTTGAAGTCCCTATGTCGGCAGCAATAAGTCGTTTTCCAGTTGATCCAAATCAACCACAGACTGCCATGAGCGCAATCGGCCAATTTGATGTTCGGGCAAGCGCGCTTCAAATGGCACTAGTTGCAGCCGGCATCGCCAATGACGGTGTCGTAATGAAGCCATATCTAGTTAGCCAATTACTGGGTCCAGATTTAACTGTGCTTCAAAATACAACTCCGGCGCCATTTGGTCGAGCAATGAAATCTGAAAACGCAAAGATTTTGCGAGACATGATGGTGGGCGTGGTTCAAAATGGCACAGCCTCTAAAGCTCGAATCTCTGGAATTGCTGTCGGTGGTAAAACTGGAACTGCCGAAAATGTGCCAGGTGACCCTGCGCATGCTTGGTTTGTTGGCTTCGCACCTGCTGAAGGGACCAAAGTTGCCGTAGCAGTAGTGCTACAAAACGGCGGTGGCGCAGCCGAAGTCAGTGGCAATGCGTTAGCAGCGCCAATTGCTGCTGCCGTGATGCGCGCCGCACTAAAACAATAGGCAAGAATAGAGGCATTATGCGATTTGGACTAAGTACGGGAGACCTTAAGTGAGCACCTTCACTCAACTCGGTGATCGATACACGGTTGGCCAAGTTATCGGCCGTGGCGGAATGGCTGAGGTTTACGAAGGCACAGATCGCCGATTGAATCGCAAAGTTGCCATCAAGGTACTTCGGCCAGACTTAGCTCGAGACCCACTTTTTCAAGAACGCTTTCGACGCGAAGCGCAGTCAGCTGCTGGACTTAACCATCCAAACATTGTTGCAATTTACGACACTGGCGAAGACTTAATTGATGATGGTGCCGCTCAAGTCAGTGTTCCTTACATTGTTATGGAGTTTGTCGACGGCGTAACTTTACGTCAAATGCTCACCAATGGACCTCGAATTTTGCCAGAACGAGCACTTGAAGTTGTTGCTGGCGTACTCGCTGCTTTGGACTACTCGCATCGCCACGGCATAATTCACCGTGATATAAAACCTGCCAACATTATGATCAACGCCTTTGGTGATGCAAAAGTAATGGACTTTGGAATTGCTCGAGCTATGAGCGATGCCGCAACATCAGTAACTGCTACCAGCGCCGTTATGGGAACTGCGCAATATCTATCTCCTGAGCAAGCACGCGGCGAGATTGTGGATGCCAGAAGTGATATCTACTCCACTGGCTGCGTACTTTATGAACTTCTTGTTGGTAAGCCACCATTTAATGGTGACTCGCCTGTTTCGATTGCCTACCAACATGTCAATGAACCAGCGACAGCGCCTTCCTCAATTGATCCTTCCATTCCTTCCACGCTAGATGCGATCTCATTATCTGCATTAGCAAAAGATCCAAATGCTAGATATCAAAGTGCCGCCGACATGCGATCTGATGTAGAGCGAGCGATTGCAGGCATGCCAATAACAGCGCGTGCGCCGATAGCTTTGAATCAGGATCCAGCAGATTATTCAACTGCTGCGCTTCCGATATTTCAATCAGGTGGTGTGCAACTTGCTGCTAATCCGAAAAAGTATTCAAGTGGAATTAAATGGGCTGCTGTTTCAGTTGCCACTATTGTTGCAGCAGCTTCACTATTCTTCATTGGCGGCCAACTATTTCCTTCAGGACCAAGCACTGTAACGGTGCCTAACCTCAAGGCTAAAACAGTTGACGAAGCAAGCGCCGCATTAGTTAGTGTCGGATTGATTCTCGGCGAACAAACACCGCAAGCAGATAACAATGTGCCAAAGGGCGAAATAATTGGTCAAGATCCAGCATCCGGTGAATTACTAGAAGTGGGACAAGCAGTTAATGTGATTGTTTCAGCAGGTAAGGATCAAACTGGAGTTCCAAATCTGGTTGGCCTCATTTCTACCGACGCCGCAAAGTTAGAACTCGAAAAGGCGCAACTTGTTTTGGGTCGAGTAACTCCAGTTGAGAGTGACAAACCTTCTGGCACGGTATTGGAACAAGACATAGCAGCCAATACCTTGGTTGATATTGGAACTCTCGTGAGCATTTCGGTTTCAAACGGTAAAGCACCAGTGCCAAATGTTGTTGGTTTGAGTGAAACAGATGCTCGAAACGCATTGCTGAATGCTGGGTTCTTGGTTCAAACAATTTTGCAGGAAAACGGCGCGGTTGTTGCTGGAACTGTACTTGCCCAAACTCCAGCCGCAAATGAATTAACCCTTGAGGGAACTACCGTAACCCTTACCGTTGCTGTAGCGCAGGCATTAATAATTTGTCCCAACGGAACTACCATTCCGTCAAACCAGACATGTCCTGTTGTTGTCCCAACCCCAACACCAACACCAACCCCAACACCAACTCCAACACCAACACCAACACCAGCACCGTAGTGGTTAAAAGATTCATTTAAGGTTGTTGACGTGACACGCATTCTGGTTATTGATAACTACGACAGTTTTGTTTTCAATATCGTTCAGTACTTGGCCCAGCTTGGTGCCAAAGTTGATGTGAAGCGAAATGATGAAGTTAGTGTCGCACAAGCGCGTGGCTACGACGGAGTTTTGCTTTCACCTGGTCCCGGAACCCCAAGTGATGCCGGCATTTGCAATGACATCGTAAGAGAGCTTGGCG
Source organism: Candidatus Nanopelagicales bacterium (assembly GCA_041687715.1). Lineage (GTDB taxonomy): Bacteria > Actinomycetota > Actinomycetes > S36-B12 > UBA5976 > UBA5976. The sequence continues at coordinate 11,503 of JBDNJO010000089.1, read as the reverse complement.
GCGAAATTCCAATTTTTGGTGTGTGCTTAGGACATCAAGTAATTGCAGAAGTTTTTGGTGCCACAGTGTCGCAAGCACCGGAATTACTTCACGGAAAAACTTCGCAAGTATTTCATCATAATCAAGGGGTATTGGCAGACCTGCCATCACCTTTTATTGCTACTCGTTATCACTCACTTGCCGTTGAGCGAGAAAGCGTTCCCGAGATTTTGGAAATTACAAGTGAAACAGATTCTGGCGTTGTGATGTCACTACGACATCGTGACTTGGACATCGAAGGCGTGCAATTTCATCCGGAATCAGTATTGACTCAAGGTGGACACAAAATGTTAGCTGAGTGGTTAGTTCGATGTGGCGACTTAAACGCTCGCGAACTTGCACAGGGATTACAGCCAGTAATTCCAAACTAGACATTTTGGTACTTACTACTGTTCGATTGAACCTTTCCAAGCTGGAATCGTGACTTGATTGTTTATCGAAACATCAAAACCTAAGTTAAATCGAATTACATATTCGCGATAAAGCGATACTCCAGGTTCACTATTTAATGCTTCCTGGAGTTCTGAAACATTTCCTACTGCGGTAATTACAAACGGCGGACTATAAACCCGACCCTGCAACGAAAGTGTGTTTCCAACACACCTGATTGCAGAAGTGCTGATGATGCGTTGGTCCATAACTTGGATGGCAGTTGCGCCACCTCGCCACATTGCATTTACTACTGCTTGCACATCTTGTTGGTGAACCACCAAGTCATCAGGAGCAACTCCCGGAGCTAACTCAACGCCAAGTTCTCGAGGCGCGTCATTTAAGGATATCTCTAGCGCCGATCCCGTGACTGGCGTTAGCCCAGTAATTTGCTCTAACGCAATAATCTGTGAACTTAGGGCTGGATCGACATTTACTAAGGACAGATCATTGACTTCGCGGGAAAGGGTATCTACTTCGCCTTGCAGCACGGCGACTTTGTTAGCTCGGTCTAAAACTAAACTGCGAAGGTCTTCCAAGCCACCAGTTCGAATATTTGTGCCATCTGCAGTTATGCCACTGGCAACGAAAAGGAACCCCGCGAGCGCGGCTGAAGTAGTAACAAAAATAGTTTTGGTACGCCGAGATAACCCTCTGGCTTGGTTATCCACAGGATATCCACTGCTGGGGAGAAATTACAACCATGTTATTTACCGCCAGCGAGTGGCAAGGGCAAATCCAACACCTATAAAGCCAAAACCCACAATTATGTTGGTTAGATTGCCCAAATCAGACATTATTGGCACTTGGGTACCAATTAAGTAGAACACCACTATCCACAACAGTCCCAAGATGAACATGGTCACCATGGTTGGAACTAGCCAAACTGGATTCCCGATCTTGAAGGATTCTGGCACTTTAGCTGGTGGCGGCGTGTAATCAGGTTCGTTGGACTTACGCGACTTTGACTTAGGCATAACTAAACCTTACCTGTATTTTTGGGGTACTTGGCGATACCTTAACTGGTGCGCGAACAAAATTGATCTGGCAATTCTTGGCAAAACCCGTCTGAATTCTTTTGATTCGCCAGAATTTCAGTTAGCGGATTAACTAGACTTGAGTACCCGCTTACCTGAATTAGTCCCCATTCCAAGGATTTGCTTTGTTTTTGCATGCTCACCCACTTGATCCCTTAAGTGCTATCGAGTTGGAAGACGTAATTGCCGCCGCTAGCGAACAATGGTCTCTTGATCACCGGCATTTATTTGCCTTCATTCAACTTGAAGAACCAACTAAGGAATTTGTGCTGGCCTGGGAACCAGGACAGTCGCTTAACCGCCACGTGCGTTTGACAGTGCTGGATAGATCAACTGCAAGTGTGCATGAAGGTGTCATGGGAGTTGCTGGCACCGCAGTTAGCTGGCAGAAAATTGAAGGCGCAAAGTCGCCGGTACTTAGTGTTGAATCCTTTGCTGCAATGGCTGCGGCGCTAGCTGACTCGCGAGTAATTGCCGCGCTAAAGGCACGCGGAGTTCCTGATCCAGCAACCCAAGTTCACATGGAAACCTGGCCAATTGGAGCGCAAATTCCAAAGTACTTAGATGATGGCCGTCGGTTAGTTTGGACGCCAATGTGGTTTAAGCCAACGCCAACCTCAAATATGTACGCACATCCCATCAATGGTGTTTACGCAATTGTTGATTTGCAAAACAATGAAATAGTCAGTGTTGAAAATAACGATGTCACCGCAATTCCAATGGCGAACGGTGACTATCGCGCATCGCAAACTGGCGCCAACATAGAACTTAAGAGTTTAGAGATTGTCCAAAAAAACGGCGCCTCGTTTGATGTAACTGGTTGGAAGATCGATTGGGAACGTTGGAGTCTGCGTATTGGCTGGGATCAGCGTGAAGGCTTAGTAATTAATGATGTGAGATTTAATGACAATGGCAACGTGCGGCGTATAGCGCATCGGATGTCAATTGCGGAACTTGTTATTCCTTATGGTGATCCAAGTCAGGGTACATATCGTAAAAATGCATTTGACACAGGTGAATATGGTTTAGGTAACTACACCAATTCACTAACTCTTGGCTGTGACTGCTTGGGTGAGATCAAATATTTAGATGTTGCGCTCGCAAGTCCCGAGGGCAGTGTTCGCACCATCAAGAATGCCATCTGCCTGCACGAGGAAGATGTTGGTATTTTGTGGAAACACGTTGACATTGACGGGCATGTTGAAGTCAGGCGCGGTAGACGCTTTGTTGCTTCCTCAATAGTGACCATAAATAACTATGAGTATGGATATTTTTGGTATTTCTACCAAGATGGAACTATTGAATTCGAAGCCAAACTAACTGGAATTTTGCTTACAGTCTCTGATGAACCAGGTGTTGCGCATCCATCAGCCACCCAACTCGAAGAAGGTTTATGGGCGCCTTACCATCAGCACACTTTCTGCGCTCGCCTTGATTTAGATATCGACGGTAGCAATAATTCAGTAATCGAAGTTGATTCAGTGGCAAAGCCAATGGGACCAGAAAACCCACATGGCGGTGCCTATATAACTACCCAATATGTGCTGGCAAACGAGGAATCGGCAAGTAGATTACTTGACCTAGCAAAAGCTAGGTATTGGAAAATCGTAAATCCGAGTAAGAAAAATCATATTGGACAACCTGTTGGCTACAAAATAGTTAGTAATGTGAATTGTCTGCCACTTGCCTCCGAAGATTCCGTGATTGGTAAGCGTGCCGGGTTTATGTACAAGCATCTTTGGGTTACCAAGAACAATCCGGAAGAACGCTACCCAGCTGGTGATTATCCATTCCAGCACGAAGGCGGCGATGGTTTGCCACGCTGGATAAAACAAAATCGATCATTAGAAAATACTGATGTTGTGATGTGGTACGTATTTGGATTAAATCACATTCCGCGGATTGAAGACTGGCCAGTTATGCCTGTGGAGCGCATGGGGTTCCAGCTAAAGCCGATTGGATTCTTCCGTCGCAGCCCTGGCATTGATGTTGCACCAAGTGAAGCTAAGTGCTGCAGTGGTCATGGTGCAACTGGCTGCACGTGCTCACACTAACTAGTTAATTGCTAAATCACTCGCGCCATAGTGGCAAAAACGAGTAAAGCCAGAATCCCGCCGGTTCCAATAGTGTGGATTCGATCTCGGTTTAAGCGGGTGCCTTTAGTAAATATGTAGGCGACTGCTGCGCCCACTAAGGCTCCTCCAAAGTGAGCACGCCAATCAATGTTCGGTTGAACGAAGCCAATCACCACATTTATGCCAAGCAAAATCATAAGTTGAGATACATCTGAGTTCATCTGACGGCCAATAACAATGGTCGCTGTAATCATTCCAAAAATTGCGCCGCTTGCCCCAACTGAGACTGTGAAAATTGGTGAAAACCAATATGAAGTAACGCTGCCGCCCAAAGCTGCCAGAAAGTACAGCGCACCAAAACGCAAGTAACCTAAAGTTCGCTCTAATTGTGGGCCAAGCCAATAGAGCGCATACATGTTAAATAGCAAGTGCAAAATGCTGCCGTGCAACAAAGTTGAGGTTATCAATCGCCACCATTCACCTTGGGCAATTGCAATTGGAATCATGCCAAAGCTCAGCGCAAATCCATTTACGCCACCCAGCAAAAGTTCAAGTGCGAAAATGCTGACACAAGTTATCAGAATCCATCGCGTTACTTTTGGCACAGTGTTGAACGAGCCACCAAAGCGATTTTTTGGAACCGCTACTCGCCCTGCTGCAACACACTCCGGACATTGGAAACCAACTGGCGCACTGATCATGCAGTCTGGGCAAATTGTTCGATCACACCGACCACATGAAACATAAGCTTCACTGTCGGTATGACGGTAACAAGTATTAGTCACACTTAATCTCTGGAAACTGTGACGCTCTCGATGACAACGTCGCTAACTGGTCGATCCATCTGTCCAGTTGGAACGCCTGCAATTACATCAACGACGTCGCGACTTGCCTGATCTGCTACCTCACCAAAAATTGTGTGTTTGAAATTAAGCCAATCAGTTGCCGCAACAGTGATGAAGAACTGAGATCCGTTTGTGTTAGGTCCTGAATTTGCCATTGCTAATAAGTAAGGACGATTGAAAACTAATTCCGGATGTGGTTCATCTTCAAAACGAAATCCTGGTCCACCAGTTCCCTGACCAAGTGGGTCACCACCTTGAATCATGAATCCAGGAATGATGCGATGAAAAATTGTTCCGTCATAAAGCGGAGTTGTATCGGTCACACCTGTTGCTGGATGTGTCCATTCGTGGGTACCTTCTGCAAGTCCAAGGATTTTGTTTGCAGTTTTAGGTGCATGGTTATCAAAAATATTTATGTTGATATCGCCGTGATTTGTATGGAAAGTCATAGTTGATGTCATGTCCATAATTCTTGCACACGATTACAAATCTTGCTAAACCCACGTGGGTTTAAATGTCGGTACAAAACAAAAGTGCCCACGATTTCTCGTGGGCACTTTTAAATAATCTTTATTACTTTTTGCTGCCTCGAACATCAAGGACAACTGTTGCTAGCACATCTGTGTGTAACCGAACCGATACTTCATGACGCCCAGCAGTTTTAATTGGAGCGGCCAGAATTATCTTTCGCTTATCTACATCAACAACGCGAATTGAAGATGCGATGTCGCCAACTGTAATAGATCCAAATAGTCGACCTTCGCTGCCAGCACGTGCTGAAATCACAATTGGAGCTGCTTCTAGCGCAGCCTTGATTTCTAATGCGTGATCTAGGTCGCGAACTGAGCGCTTATTACGTGCGCGCTTAATTTGGGTGACCTGCTTTTCGCCGCCACGGGTCCACTGTGTTGCCAGACCTTGCGGAACGAGAAAGTTACGACCAAAGCCAGACTTCACGTCAACAACATCTCCAGCTGCGCCAAGTCCAGAGACTTCCTGAGTCAAAATTAGTTTCATAAGTCAGCTCTCCTTATCGCGCTGTTGAGGTGTAAGGAAGCAGTGCAATTTCGCGCGCGTTCTTAACGGCGTTGGCGATATCACGCTGATGCTGGGTGCAGTTACCAGTGATTCGACGAGCCCGAATCTTGCCGCGATCAGAAATGAACTTGCGCAAGGTTGGGATGTCTTTGTAATCGATTGCAGAAGCATCTTTGCGACAAAACGCGCAGACCTTCGGCTTAAATTTCTTAATTGGTGGCTTAGCCATTGTGGTGCTCCTTAGGAAGCCCGGTTCAATCCGGAATGGTAGTTCAACAAATGTTGAGGTGGATGGATGGGTTAATTATTAAAACGGTGGTTCATCACCAGAGGGCGCAGATGCGGCCCATGGATCATCGGTTGGCGCAGCTGATGCGTTGCCGCCGCCACTGTATCCGCTCTCGCCTTTTGCATTGCGATTAACTTTCGCGGTGGCATTTTTTAGAGCTGGACCGACATCATCAACTTCCATTTCAACCACAGTGCGCTTTTCGCCCTCTTTGGTTTCATATGAACGTTGTTTCAGGCGACCAGTAACAAGGACTCGGGTTCCCTTAGTTAGAGACTCCGCAACATTCTCGGCATATTGGCGCCAGACGCTGCAGCGAAGAAACAGCGTGTCGCCGTCTTTCCAGTCATTTGTTGTTTTATCAAGTATTCGAGTTGTTGACGCAACGGTAAACGAAGCAACCGCCAAGCCATTAGGAGTAAAACGTAACTCAGGGTCACTTGTTAGGTTTCCAATCATGGTTACCGTTACATCGCCTTGTGCCATGATTTACCTCTATTTCACATCGAGACGCATGACTTTAGTGCGAAGCACTGATTCATTGAGTCCCAATTGACGATCTAATTCGGCAACTGCTGCAGGTGAGCAATTAACGTCAAGTAGGGCGTAAATACCTTCGCCCTTTTTGTTGATTTCGTATGCCATACGGCGGCGACCCCAGATATCGACTTTGCCAACAGTTCCGCCTTCAGTCTTGATTACGTTTAAAAACGCATCAAGTGATGGTGCAACCGTTCGCTCTTCGAGCTCGGGATCTAGGATTACGACTACTTCGTAGTGACGCATTAGTGATACCCACCTCCTGTGGACTAATCGGCCACGGTCTTTCCGTGGCAGGAGGGATCAAGAACCTTTATTCTATGGTACTTTTCGCAACTTAAATTACCTTGTCCACACCTACGTCGGCTAACCCTAAGGCCGCTAATTTAACTCGCCAAGTACCCTTGATTCATGGGAAATCTAGCAATTGGGGCACATGTTGGCGGCGATGATCCGATAGCTGGAGCTAGCGCTCTTGGACTAGATCTCGTTCAAATCTTTTTAGCAGACCCGCAAGGCTGGAAAGGCTCAGTTTTCCCGCATCCAGATGGTGCCCAGGGACTTAAAGCAAGTGCCGAAAAAGCAAAAATCGACATTTACGTTCACGCTCGCTACATCATCAACGTTGCTACTACTAACAACAAGGTAAGAATTCCCAGCCGAAAACTTCTGCAAACAGACGTCGACGCAGCCGCCGCGGTAGGCGCCAAAGCAGTAATCGTGCATGGCGGGCACGTCACTGAAGGTGACGACCCAGAAGTGGGCGTTGCTAACTGGGTAAAAGCACTCGCGCAACTTGATATGAAAGTGCCCCTTTACATCGAAAATACCGCTGGTGGAAAAAATTCAATGGCTCGAAGACTGGAATCTATAAAGGCGCTTTGGGGCGCAGTTGGCGATACTGGCGTTGGATTTTGTTTGGATACCTGCCACGCGCACGCAGGTGGCATAGATATGGGAAACGTTGCGGAAACGATTCTTGCAATAACTGGACGCATTGACTTAGTGCACTGCAACGATAGCCGCGACACTTTTGATTCTGGCGCTGATCGCCATGCAAATCTTGGTGCAGGTTTGGTTGGCATGGAAAATATATTGCATTGCCTTAAAACTGCTAATGCGCCAATTGTTCTTGAGACTCCATTTGAAGGTGTTGCAGTTGACTTAGCTGCGCTTCGCCAGGCTCTATAAAAAACTAAATCCCCAAAGAACCCCGGAGCATAGGTAGATTTAATACGTGCAGGTTCGCCAAATAACATCCGAACAACATCTTGCATATATTGCGCAGCGCCCTTCAGTGTCATTTCTACAGACTCCTGCTTGGGGTAAAACTAAATCAGGATGGAGCTCACAATCACTGGGTTGGTTTGCGGGCGAGGAGCTTGTTGGCGCTGCATTAATACTGTTGCGCAAAGTTCCAAAAGTTGAAAAATATTTGGCGTATTTGCCAGAAGGACCAGATCTTAATTGGGACAGTGCGAAAGACACTGAGATGGCACTGAGTGCATTAGTAATTTTTGCTAAAGCCCGTGGCGTATTTCAATTAAAAATGGGTCCGCATACTTGGGTACGACGTTGGCACGCGCAAACACTAAAAGATGCAATTGCTTTGGGCACACAAAAAACAATCGGAGAAGTCACACCAGATGAAATTAATTCCACCGGAATTAATTTATTGAAACAACTTCCTGCCCTTGGTTGGCGGCAACGAAAAGCTGAGGCATCAGGATTTGGTGACTTCCAGCCACGTTACGTATTTCAAATCGCACTCGCTGAAAAAACTGGAGAACAAATTTTTGAAGGTTTTAACCAGCAGTGGCGCCGGAATATTCGAAAGGCCGAAAAAGAAGGCGTAACGATAACTCAGGGAACCGTTACTGATCTTGTGACTTTTCACAACTGTTATGTCGAGACTGCTAAGCGTGATCACTTCACGCCAAGATCTCTTACATATTTTCAAACTATGTGGACTGCAATGCGGGCAGAATCAATTGAGCGAATCGCACTATTTTTAGCAAGTCATCCAGATCACACCGGAGCCATTGCAGCGACAACGATGACACGCGTTGGTAATCACGCTTGGTATTCCTATGGCGCATCAACTACTGCAGCCCGCGACTTGCGTCCCAGTAACGCAGTGCAGTGGGAAATGATCAAGGTTGCGATGCATGAGGGCGCAGCTATTTATGACATGCGCGGCATATCGGACACGCTAGATTCAAACAATCACCTATTTGGTTTGATTCAATTCAAGCTTGGAACCGGTGGCTACGCGCAAGAATATGTAGGTGAATGGGATTATGTGCTTTCTCCAGTTTGGGCCAAAGCCTTGGATTTCTACATGTCGAGGCGGAGTTAACTTATGACTTTTTCATTAACCGTAGATGCCCCTAAATTTCGTTCGCATCTCAACGATGTGCTGACGAAATGTAAATCAGTTGATGTCCAACTTGTGCCAGTAATAAAAGGTAATGGTTACGGATTTACTCGCGAAATTTTGGCTAAGGAAGCAACTGGCTTAGGACTAAAACGAATTGCCGTCGGCACGGTGTGGGAATTATCCGAAGCGCTTGCCAAATTTTCTGGCGAGATCGTTGTTCTTGAGCCATTTAATTCTGCTGACTCTTTAGCTGCTGAGCAATGGCGAACGTTACTGAAGAACAATTCTGCTCGCGTAATTCTTACTTTAAGTAATTTGGATTTTGTTGGAGCGCGAGAAGTTGGCGCTTCGCTGATTTATTTGGAAGGTATTACCTCACTCCATCGCTTTGGAATTTCCAAGTCAGAGTTATTCGGTATTGATAAAAGTAACTTAGGCACGTTGTCGGTTCTTGGCATGTCACTACATTTACCAATTGCAGACTCACAAAAAATGACAGGTGCTACGACCGAAGTCTCCAGCGCTGTCGATAATAATAAGTTGTCTGGAAAGTTATCTGAAATTTGGGACTGGATAGGTAAATACCAAGAAGTTGCAGCGAAACAAAGTTTTCCAATGCACTTTAGCTTGTCGCATGTTTCAGTTGCAGAAGTTGAAACTGTAAGAGCAATGTGTGCGGGTTATAACTTTCAAGTTAGTTTTGATTTACGGCTTGGAACTTCATTGTGGCTAGGTACTCCTAGCGCTCTTTCAGTAAGTGGAACCGTTTTGGAAATACATGAACTCGCTAATGTGCCACAAGTTGGTTATCAGCAAGTTGCAACTAGCGGACATAACCGCCTGATTGTTGTAAGTGGTGGAACGTCACACGGCGTTGCACTTGCAGCTCCAACAACAAAAACAAGTTTTCGTAAAAGAGGAATTGCAGTTGCCGAAGGTTTTGCGCAAGCCTTGGGCAAGGTGCGCTCTCCGTTTAGTGTCCGTGGACACAACTTAGTTTTCGCTGAGCCTCCCCACATGCATGTTTGCCTACTGTGGGCCAATGACTCATCAATAAAAGTCGGCGACAAATTAGTTTGTAGTGTGCGAAATACGACTACAGTTTTTGATCAAGTAATTGGTCTTGACTAATTAAATTGCCAGAGTAATTACTGAACCACAATCATTATTGTGGCGCCAGGTGTGACCACAGAATTGAAAACAGGGTTTTGACTCACTACTACTAAAGCTGAGGTATTGGCTGGAAGCGGTGTGCCATTACTCATTACAAAGTTGCCTAATAAATTGGCCCCAGATAACAACGAAAGTGCTTGCGAAATTGATTTGCCCGTTAGATCAGGAACTGCAACGGGTATAACGGCAGGCGCTTCAACACCTGGCGCCGCCGTTGGAACTGCTTCAGTAGTTGGAATGCTTGTTGGGTTTGCGCCGTCTGGGGCACCAGTTGGTAAGGGCGCGAACTTGGTTACTGGTTTATCAGCAAGTGCGCCTTTCATATAAGCAGTAAAAATTCGAGCTGGGTAAGAGCCGCCTGTTACTTTTTGTAAACCGCCAGTTCCAGATAGTGTCACTGGCTGTCCATCTGGCCCATCTTTAACAAACATGACCGCAGTTGCTAATTCTGGGGTGTAACCCGCAAATAGTGCTGATTTATTGTCATTCGTCGTTCCCGTTTTTCCGGCCACCGGTCTACCGAGTGCTTTAGCAGCTCTGCCAGTTCCGGCTGTAACAACTTTTTGTAGTGCGAAGTTGACGGTGTCAGCAATGTCAGTACTAAAGGCCTGCACTGGTTTTGGCGTAAGTTTAAAAATTACTTCGCCACTACTTGCAGTTACCGACTTTATATATGCTGGTGAGACTTGCAACCCTCGGGACGCGAATGTGGCATACGCTGCAGCAATGTCAACTACGTTTGGACTGGTTGTACCAAGAGTGAAAGCCAAATTTGGCTCCATGCCAACTGCGTCTGCCGGAATTCCAGCGCGCTTAGCAGCTTCAAAAACCACTTCCCGTCCAACTAAATTTGCTAGTTCAACGTAAGCGGAATTAACTGAATCTTCAGTGGCACTAAGTAAAGTAATTTGGTCGCCATAGGATTTGTCTCCATAGTTAATTACTTCATAGTTATCGACCATCGTTTTGTTTAAACCACTAAATGTTGTTGCTAACGTGACATTGTTTTCAAGCGCGGCTGCGAGCGTGAATGGCTTAAAGGTAGAACCAGCTTGTCCAATCATTTGCGTGGCGTTATTGAGTTGGTTGACTAAATAATCTGCGCCACCATAAATCGCAACGACTTCCCCAGTCTCCGGTCGAACTGATGCAACACCGATTCGAAGTCCTTCAATATTCTCAGTTGGTCCTTCTTCTAAAACTGCATTGATTAACGCATCTTGGGCAACTTTGTTAAAGGTTGTTATCACCCGCAGCCCTGACAAATTTATTTGATCCTCAGTAACACCTTTTTCAAATAACATTTGGCGAACTTGCTCGATCAAATATCCTTGCGGTCCACCAAAAATATTTACGGCTTGATTTGGGATGATGGCTGGGAATTGCACATTGCTTCTTTCTTCTGCAGTAATCCAGCCTTGAGTTGCCATGCCATCTAAAACATAATTCCACCGATTAGTTAGGCGCTCGAGATTATCTTCCGGTGCTAAACCGTTGGGCGCTTGAATTATGGCTGCGAGCAGAGCAGATTCAGCAAGGTTTAATTCCACAACGTTTTTATCAAAGTATTGATTAGCAGCAGTAGCAATTCCATATGACCCACGACCAAAATAAATAGTGTTCAGATAATCATTTAAAATTTGATCTTTAGCAACTAT
>JBDNJO010000088.1:0-6580 GCA_041687715.1 Candidatus Nanopelagicales bacterium | reverse complement strand
TTGCCCGAAAAGAATTCGTCGGGTCAACGAGAGGAAATATAAATGATCAAGCCGATCAAAATTGGTGCATTGGCTCTTGCCGGCGCACTAGCACTTGCTGCGTGCAGCGGTGGCAGTGATACAGCTGCTGGTGGTGACGTACTTGTAGTAGGTACTGACCTTCCATTGCAGGGCGCTTCAGCTGATGCCAGCAAGTCAACAAACGAAGTTGTAGCACTTGTTCTTGAACAAGCCGGTGGCAAAGCTGGCGACTACACAGTTGAAATCAAAGAATATGATGATTCAACAGCAGCTAAGGGTGCTTGGGACGATGCAGCTTGTGCAAAGAACGCACAGGATCACGTAGCAAACGCTAACGAGGTTGCAGTTATGGGTACGTACAACTCCGGTTGTGCGAAAATCATCATCCCAGTTCTTAACGAAGCTGGAATGTTGATGGTTTCACATGCAAACACTTACCCGGGCCTAACGATTGAATGGGATGCTGGCGAACCAGCACTTTACTACCCATCAGGTGCTCGTAACTACGCACGCGTAATTGCACATGACGGTTTCCAGGGAACTGCAGCCGCTCAGTACATGTACAACGACCTAGGCAAGCGCACGCTTGCACTTCTTGATGACACCCAAGCATACGGAATCGGTCTAGCCGACGCCGTTGAAGCTGAGTTCACCAAGCTTGGTGGAACAGTTATCCGCAGTGGTTGGGACATCAAGGCTGGCTCAATCAATACCTCTACTTTTGAAAAAGTAAAGGGACAGGGCGCTGACATCGTTTACTACGCAGGCATCTTTGATAACAATGGTGTTCAGCTAGTTAAGGATAAGACTGCAGTTCTTGGCGACAACACTGTATTCCCATCCATGGCACCAGACGGCTTCTCCGGCTACCCAGCACTGCGCGAAATGCCAGAAGCTGAAGGCCTATGGATGACATTCGCTGGTAAGTCACTTGATGGAATCATCAAGGGTGGCGGAGCTCCAGCGGCATTCGTAGAAGCATATGTTGCTAAGTATGGCTACGAGCCGAACAGCTCATACGCTATGTACGGTGGCGTGGCTATGCAGATAATCATGAAGGCAATTGCAGCATCAGATGGTACCCGTCAGGGTGTTCTTGATGCAGTATTTGCTGGTGAGCAAATCTGTCTAGCTGCTGAAGAGTCAGTTTCCGGTTTGGGCTTCTGCTTGAACCAAGAAACAGGTGACGTCGATAAGGTCGTCATGACACTCCAGCAAATGACTGGTGGCGTAGAAACTGACATCAGGGCGTTTGACGTCAACTAATTGCCAAGACAGTTACGTTGGTTTAACGTAACGTCGGTTTGGGCGGGATTGATTTATCAATCCCGCCCAATTCCTTAAAATCAGCAAGTTATAGTGGAAAGCACTATCAAGCCAAGCACCAGTTCGGTACCAATCAAGAGGAGATCAAGCAGATGACTTCGGTCGCATCAGGCGTTGCTCGAAAGAAAAAATTTAGTTCGTCAGCAGTATTGCTAAAAGTTTCCATGTTCTTAGTCATAGGCGCGATTGCCTACTGGCTTGGCTCGAATTTAGTTAATGATCCGCGAGCATTCGTGCAAGTAACCATAAATGGAATTAATAATGGTTTGCTATACGCGTTGATCGCCCTTGGATACACCTTGGTGTACGGAATTATTGAGCTCATTAACTTTGCGCATGGCGACTTGTTCATGCTCACATCAGTGTTTAGTTTTGCAATTTTAACTGAACTACTTGGCGCTAAAGAACCCGGTGCAAGAAACTTCGCATTGCTACTGCTTGTGCTGTTGTTTACGATGGCGTTCGGCGCGATAGTAAACGTCACAATTGAAAGAGTGGCTTATCGTCGATTGCGTAATGCACCAAAATTGGCGCCCCTTATTACAGCAGTTGGTATGTCCTTCGTACTTCAGTGGATTGGATTAAAGTGGATTGGCTCAGTTCCGGTAAATGTGTTCACAGTTCTACCAGCAACTAAGTATGAATTCGCTGGCATTGAAATCGCCTTCAAGACACTTGCAATTTTTATTATCACAATCCCAATCTTGATTACTTTCGCATTCATTGTTAACAAGACTCGTCGTGGCCGCGCCATGCGCGCAACTGCGCAAGATAAAGATGCATCGCGGTTAATGGGCATTAACGTAAACCAAACAATCTCGTTCACGTTCGCGATTGCTGGCGCCGCCGCTGGAGCAGCAGGAATTATGTGGGCGCAAACAATTGGTACCGTTTCATACAACTTGGGCTTCCAACTCGGTTTGATTGCCTTCACCTCGGCAGTTCTTGGAGGCGTGGGAAATCTTTATGGAGCTGTGCTTGGGGGACTTCTAGTTGGACTTATCCAGGCCTACAACGACGGTTTGGCAGTTGGACTTGGACAACGCTGGTCCCAAACTATGGTATTTAGCATCTTGATCCTTCTTATGGTTTACCGTCCTGGTGGACTACTCGGTACGTCTTCACAGGAAAAGGTTTAACATGACAAACACAACAGCTGCTGCTCATCACGCACACGGAAGTAGTAACAAGAAGTGGGCTATTGGCTTTAGCACAATAGTTGCGGTCATCTTCCTGCTCAATGTATTCGTGTTACCTAACACGAATACCCAGGTGCAACGTTTCTTTAACGCCTGGTTTTCACTGAACTCGCTTGCTGAAATCATGATTTGGATTTTGATGGCACTGGGGCTCAACATCATTGTTGGGTACGCTGGGTTGCTTGACTTGGGGTACGTAGCATTCTGGGCACTCGGTGGGTATGTTGCTGGTTGGTTAATGTCACCATTCTTCAATCAGGTATCAATCAACTTCTTTGGCAACCCTCGCGAAGGACTCGAGATGGGAATTCACTTCCATGTCTTCCTGGTGCTGATTCTCGGTGGCGTATTTACGGCAATCTGGGGCGTCATTATCGGTGGCCCAACGCTTCGCCTAAAGAGTGATTATTTGGCGCTAGTTACTCTGGGCTTTGGCGAAATCATCCCGCAGTTCATGTTGAATGGCTCAAACATTTTTGGCCTCAACGTTACAAACGGTGCGCAAGGTATCGGCGGCCTGGATGCAGTTTTACTTTTCGGCCATGAAATTGGTACTTTCGCACTGCCTGAGAAATTCCTTATGGTTTCGCTCTTGGCTGGCGCAATGATCTTTTTCTCTATCCGACTTCGCGATGGTCGTCTCGGACGCGCTTGGCTGGCAATTCGTGAAGATGAATTAGCTGCGAGCATGATGGGTGTTCCACTTTGGCGCACCAAGTTTTCCTCTTATGCAATTGGCGCAGTTGGCGGCGGTATCGGTGGAGTTGGATTTGCGATCTTGATTGGTGGCGTTTACGCAGACCGATTTAACTTCGTAATCTCGATCATCATTCTTGCGATGGTTGTTCTTGGTGGAATGGGTAACGTTTGGGGAGTCGTAGTTGGCGCCACAGTCCTGGCCTGGGTTAACTCAGTTGGACTAGTTCAAGTTGGTAACTTGATCAACAACACCTTTGATACTAAATTTAATTTTCCTTCTTACCAGTTCTTGTTGTTTGGACTTCTCTTGGTACTGATGATGCTCTTCCGCCGGGAAGGCTTCTTGCCAGAAGCTCGAATGAGAATGGTTATGAATGAAGATAAACTTGAAGATTTAGAGAAAGTCACTGATGACACAAAGATTGGGAGCCATTAAGCATGAGCTTAAGTAGCACAGCAGCATTATCTGCTCATGACATTCGCGTTGAATTTGGTGGCTTGGTTGCCGTTGACGATGTGTCGTTCACGATTCCACAGGGTTCAATTGTCTCATTAATTGGACCTAACGGTGCGGGAAAGACTACGTTCTTCAACGTTCTAACCGGTTTATACAAGCCAACAAGTGGCGCAGTCATTTACGGCAATAAAGAGATCACTGGCGATCCAGTTCATGACATTGCCGCGGGTGGGGTAGCGCGCACTTTCCAAAACATTCGCTTGTTCGGACTAATGACCGCTCAGGAAAACGTTATGGTTGCAATGCATTCACACATGAATGCTGGGGTGTACGCCACAATTTTCCGCACCAAGAAACAGCGCGCGGAAGAAGATGAAGCTCGCAGATTTGCGCAAGAGCTTCTTGATTACGTGGGAATTGGTTACACGACTCACGAATATGCACGTAACCTCTCTTACGGTGATCAAAGGCGTCTAGAAGTAGCTCGCGCACTCGCACTTCGTCCTAGTGTGTTGCTGCTAGATGAACCAACTGCAGGTATGAATCCAAATGAATCTGCGACATTCGTAGAGTTTGTTCGCAAATTAAAGGCCGACAAAGGCATAAGTATTTTGTTGATTGAGCACGACATGAGTGTCGTTATGCAGGTATCCGAACGGGTAACTGTGCTTGATCAAGGACAGAAAATCGCTGAAGGTACGCCAGCAGAAATTAGATCAAATCCAAGAGTGATTGAAGCCTACTTAGGCAAGAGCGGTTCGGAGGTCAGCAAATAATGGCACGTTTAAACACACCTGTAATGCTGAAAGTAAGTGACATTACTGTTGGCTATGGAGCAATCACTGCAGTAAAGGGGCTCTCGTTTGAGGTCCGCGAAGGTGAAATTGTTTCACTTATCGGGTCAAATGGTGCGGGCAAGTCAACGACTTTACGCACTGTCAGTGGGCTCATGCACCCAAAGTCGGGCAGCATCGAATTCAAGGGCGAAAAAATCGATGGCATGCCAGGGCATGAAATCGTAGCCAAGGGTATTTGCCATTCACCTGAAGGACGTCGCATCTTCCCAAAGATGACTGTTGATGAGAACTTGGATCTTGGAGCTTACCTTCGTAAAGATGTAGTAGCCGTTAAGGAAAGTCGGGAACGGGTGCTTGAACTCTTCCCACGCCTTCGCGAGCGCATAACGCAAAAAGCAGGAACTATGTCTGGTGGCGAGCAGCAGATGCTTGCTGTTGGTCGTGCGTTAATGGGAGAGCCAAAGCTACTTATTATGGACGAACCCTCAATGGGCCTAGCACCAGTTTTAGTTGATTTGATTTTTGAAACGATTGAAACAATTCGTGCTTCAGGAGTAACAATTCTCCTTGTCGAGCAAAACGCTTTGGCTGCCCTTCGTATTGCAAATTATGCCTACGTGCTTGAGTCAGGACACTTGAAGATAGAGGGTGAGGGCTCCAAGCTTGCCGTTGACCCAGCGATTGCCCAGGCTTACCTAGGCGGTTAAGCAATCTATAAAAATAGCCCTGACTCACTTGAGTCGGGGCTATTTTTTATTACAAAATCTTGCTCAGGAAAGAAGACCAGCCAAGACAGGCGCAATGACTAACGCTGGCAGCATATTCCCAACTGGAATCTGCCTAATGTTTAGTAAGCGAAGTGCGATTCCAAGTATTAAGAGCCCGCCCGTAGCACTAAGTATTAGAACTTGAACTTCTGACATGAAGTTTCCCAGACCATAGCCGAGCAGCGTCAAGCTTCCCTGAAATAAAAATATTGTCACCACAGAAGCAGCCACGCCCCAGCCAAAAACGGAAGCAAAGGCAATTGAGGCAAAGAAGTCCAAAGTAGATTTCAAAACTAAAATTTCATTTCCGCCGCCAAGCCCATCAGTTATGGGACCTATTACAGACATGGCACCGACGCAGAAGAGTAATGACGCCGCAACAAAGCCTTCGGTGAATCGCGAACCATCGCTTCCAGAAAACCTGGCCTTTAGTCGCTCGCCAAAAGTTTCGAGGCGCTCTTCAATGCGCATCGCTGTGCCAAGTATTCCACCAACAACAACGCTGGCAAGCACAATTAGTACTGGACGACCAGCGCCTAGTGTTTGTGAAAGTAGTGGATCAGTTATTGCGGCAGTCGTAAGAACGGCAATCATGCCAGTTGCTAAACCAAGTCCATCAGTTACAACATCACGAATCTTCTCAGTTAACCGGTGCGCAATAAAGACGCCAAGTGATGATCCAAGCAATACGGCGACAACATTTATTAAGGTGCCCGATCCAATGAACATGTCAATAGCCTTTCAGGAAGTTATCAGGAATAAGGGAGTAAAAGAGTTAATGCAAGTCTCTTAACAGGCAGGTCAAACGCGCCGTGCAAAGTCGCTTTTCTCTTTCATCCGTTACGACAATTTCATAGACAGCGATAGTACGACCAAGGCTTAGGGGAGTTGCCGTGCCAGTGACAATTCCGGAAGTTGCGCTCCTATGGTGCGTGCCATTTATGTCGATACCAACAACACTGCGGGTAGGCCCAACATGAAGGTGGGCACCGATTGACCCAAGGGTCTCCGCAAGTGCCATAGAGGCGCCACCATTTAATAAGCCAAATGGTTGAGTGTTACCTTCCACCGGCATGTGCCCAACCACTTTCGCCGCAGTGGCAAAACTTATGGTAACTCCCATGCGCTCGGCCATGGCTCCAATCTCAACGTGCTGCGCCTGGTTCTCTTGGCTCGGACTCAAGTGGTACCCCTCTAGGATCAAGATGTGAATGCTACCCCTGAGTTTCTCATCTTGGATGGTCACTCGCTTGCCTATCGGGCGTTTCATGGTCTGCCTGTCGAGAATTTTGCCACAAGTTCGGGTCAGCACAC